>NZ_JBEXZS010000266.1:0-43927 GCF_040593685.1 Methylobacterium sp. EM32
GGCGCGGGGTGGAGCAGCCCGGTAGCTCGTCAGGCTCATAACCTGAAGGTCACAGGTTCAAATCCTGTCCCCGCAACCAACACGACGAGAAAGCCCGCCAGGTCATCCTGGCGGGCTTTCTCATGTTCAGGCCGGCGCGTAGCCCGGCTTCTTGAAGATCGTGGCGGCCTTGGCGGTGATGTCGGGCTCGTAGACCGTGGCGGTCCAGGCACTCGGCTCGACATCCTCGATGCCGACGGAGACCGAGCCTTCGGAGCAGCCCGCGGCGGCGATCAGAGCCTTGGTGACCTCGTCGGCGATGCGCTGCTTCTGCTCGTCGCTGCGGCCGGCATAGAGTTTCACGATGACGTGCGGCATGGATCGAGTCCTCCTCAGCGGGCGCCGTACTCGGCGTCGCTGACCTGTTCGAGCCAGGTCACGGCGCTGCCGTCCTGCTTCTCCTGGATGGCGATGTGGCTCATGCCGGTGGTCGCGGTCGCCCCGTGCCAGTGCCGAACGCCCGGCGGGAACCACACCACGTCGCCGGGCCGGATCTCCTCGATCGGTTCGCCCTCGATCTGCGCCCAGCCGAGGCCCGCGGTGACGATCAGAGTCTGGCCGAGGGGATGGGTGTGCCAAGCCGTCCGCGCCCCCGGCTCGAAGGTGACATGGGCGCCGGCGACCCGGGCCGGGTCCGGCGGGCTGAGCACTGGATCGATCCGCACCCGGCCGGTGAAGTACTCCGCGGAGCCCGTCTGCGACGGACGGGACCCGCTCCTGTGGATCTCCATGGCGCTTGCCTCCTGGCGCGCATCCGCGCGCGACCGGACCTGCCATAGCCCAGTCGCCCGCGGCCCCGCCAGGGGAGGGGCCGGTCAGCGCGCCGCGTCGCGGCCGACCCGGCTGTGGCGCCGGCCGTAGCCGAAATAGATCGCGAGCCCTATCGCGAGCCAGACCACCAGACGAAGCCAGGTCTCGCCGTCGAGGGAGAGCATCATCGCGAGGCAGACGAGGATGCCTGCCACCGGCACGAGCGGGACCAGCGGCACGCGGTAGCCCCGTGCCTCGTTCGGATGCGTGCGCCGCATGATGACGACGCCGGCGCAGACGATGATGAAGGCGAGCAGCGTGCCGATGCTGGTCATGTGGCCGAGCGTGCTGATCGGCGTCAGACCACCCAGCAGCGCTGCGAACACCATGAAGAACAGGTTCGAGCGGTACGGCGTGCGCCAGGTCGGGTGGATGGCGGCGAAGAATTTCGGCAGCAGCCGGTCGTTCGCCATGGCGAAGAAGACCCGCGACTGGCCGTAGAGCAGCACCAGCATCACGGTGGTGAAGCCCGCGATGACGCCGAGCGTCACCAGGGTCTGGAGCCAGGGGAACGGCGTCTGCTTGATGGCGGTGGCGACGGGAGCCGCGTCGCCCTTCATCGACGCGTAGGGGACGAGGCCGGTCAGCACCGCCGCGAAGGCGATGTAGAGCACGGTGCAGACCGCGAGCGAGCCAAGGATGCCGATCATCATCGTGCGCTGCGGGTTCTTCACCTCCTGCGCCGCCGTCGAGACCGCGTCGAAACCGATATAGGCGAAGAACACCACACCGGCCGCCCGCATGATGCCGCTCCAGCCGTACTCGCCGAAGGTGCCGGTGTTGTCGGGAATGAACGGGACGTAGTTCTGCGCCTTGACGTAGAACAGGCCGACCCCGACCACGATCAGCACCACCGCGACCTTCACCACGACGATCACGCTGTTGACCCGGGTCGATTCGCGCACGCCGCGCATCAGGAGCAGCGAGATCAGGCACAGGATCAGCACCGCCGGCAGGTTGACGAGGCCGTGGACCGTCGAGCCGTCGGCGAGCTGTACCGTCTCGAACGGCGAGTGCAGCAGGCGAGGGGGCAGGGTAATCCCCCAGTCCTGAAGCAGGGTGGCGACGTATTTCGACCAGCTCACCGACACCGTGGCGGCACCGACCGCGTATTCGAGCACCAAGTCCCAGCCGATGATCCAGGCGACGAACTCTCCCATCGTGGCGTAGGCGTAGGTATAGGCGCTGCCCGAGACCGGGATCATGCTGGCGAGCTCGCTGTAGCACATGCCGGCCAGCGCGCAGCCGATCGCCGCGATGGCGAACGAGATCACCACCGCCGGTCCGGCATGCTCCGCGGCGGCGATGCCGGTGAGCGAGAAGAGCCCGGCGCCGATGATCGCCCCGATGCCGAGCCCGACGAGGCTCACGGGGCCGAGGGTGCGCTCGAGGCCGTGGCCGCCGCCCTCCGCGTCCTGGCGCAGGCGGTCGATCGGCTTCGTCCGCATCAACCCCTCCGCTACGCTCTCCTGTGCCATCGCGCGTCCTCCGAGGATTCTTGGAAACATCAAGGATTCTTGGAGACATCAACGCAGCGTCACCGCCAAAGCTGCACCGTGATGGTCCTGGGATTTCGCGCGGGGGAAAATTGCTGCACCGCAATCGTTTCGCCCGCGACGCATCGGCCGCTTGCCGATCCCTCCTCCGCTTCAATATGATTCAGCAACAACCACGGGAGGAGCCCCCATGTGCCGGATCTTCGCCGAGCAGACGCCGGAGCGCTACGCCTATGAGACGCGCTCGCTGCGGATCGGCGGGCACTGCACCTCCCTGCGGCTCGAGACCGCGTTCTGGACCATCCTGGAGGACATCGCCCGCCAGGAGGGCCTCAGCGTCGCGAAGTTCGCCACCAAGCTCCACGACGAAGTGCTGGAGCGGCACGGCGAGGTGCGCAACTTCGCCTCGCTCCTGCGCTGCTCCTGCCTGATCTACCTGTCCGCGGGGAACCGCGCGCCGGTGCTGATGGCGGCCGAGTAGCGCGGAGCCCACGCCCTCAGCGCGAATCCTCCAGGATCATCGCCGCGCCCTTCTCGGCCAGCATGATCGTCGGCGAGTTGGTGTTGCCCGAGGTGATGCGCGGCATCGCCGAGGCGTCCGCGACCCGCAGGCCGCGCAGCCCGCGCACCCGCAAGCGCGCGTCGAGCACCGCCCCGGCATCGTGGTCGGCCCCCATCCGGGCGGTGCCGACGGGATGGAAGATCGTGGTGCCGAGGTCGCCCGCGGCCTTGAGGAGGTCGGCGTCGCTGGCGATGCCGGGCCCCGGCAGGTGCTCCTCCGGTCGGTAGCGGGCGAGCGGCGCCTGGGCGACGATGCGGCGGGTGAGCTTGAGGGAATCCACCGCCACCCGGCGGTCTTCCTCGGTCGAGAGGTAGTTCGGCCGGATCTCCGGGGGGGCGAGGGGATCGGGGCTCCCCGCATGCACGCTGCCGCGGCTCGACGGGCGCAGGTTGCAGACGCTCGCCGTGAAGGCGCCGAACCGGTGCAGGCCGTCGCCCCATTTGTCGAGCGAGAGCGGCTGGAAGTGGTATTCGAGGTTGGCGGTGGCGTAATCGGGCGAGGAGCGGGTGAACACGCCGACTTGGCTCGGCGCCATGGTCAGCGGCCCGGTGCGGAACAGCGCGTATTCCACCCCCATCCAGCCGCGCTTGATCAGGTTGGCGTAGGAGAGGTTGAGGGTCGGCACGCCGGTGACCTTGTAGACCGGCCGGATCTGCAGGTGGTCCTGCAGGTTCTCTCCGACGCCGGGCGCGTGATGCGCGACCGCGACCCCGAGAGCCTGGAGCCGCGCCCCGTCGCCGATGCCGGAGAGTTCGAGGAGCTTCGGGGTCGCCACCGCACCGGCCGAGAGCACGACCTCAGCCTGCGCCCGGGCGAGGTAACGCTGCCCGCCGCGAGCGAACACCACGCCGGCGGCGCGGCCGTCCTCGATCAGCACCCGCTCGACATGGATCCCGGTCTCGAGCCGGAGGTTCGGGCGCTGGAGCGCCGGCTTGAGGAAGCCGCGGGCCGCGCTCCAGCGCCGGCCGCGGCGCTGGTTGACCTGGAAATACGACGAGCCCTCGTTGTCGCCGGTATTGAAATCCGGGATCTTCGGGATCCCGGCGGCCTCCGCGGCGTCGCGGATCGCGTCGAGGATCGCCCAGCGGATCCGCGGCGGCTCGACCCGCCACTCGCCGCCGGAGCGGTGGAATGCGTTCGGCGGCGCGATGTGATCCTCGTGCTTGAGGAAGTAGGGCAAGACGTCGTCCCAGCCCCAGCCCTCCAGACCGAGCTGGCGCCAGCCGTCGTAATCGGCGGCTTGGCCGCGCATGTAGATCATCGCGTTGATGGCCGACGAGCCGCCGATGACCTTGCCGCGGGGATAGGCGAGCTGGCGCCCGTTCAGGCCGGCCTCGGCTTGCGTGGTGAACAGCCAGTCCGCCCGCTTGTTGCCGATGGCGAAGAGGTAGCCGGCCGGAATGTGGAACCAGATCCAGTTGTCGCGCCCACCCGCCTCCAGCACCAGCACGCGGCGGCGGGAATCGGCCGAGAGGCGGTTGGCGAGCACGCAGCCCGCCGAGCCCGCCCCGACCACGATGTCGTCGTAGGTGCCGAAATCCTCGAGAGACCCGCCGGCTTTGCTGCCTGCCATCGCGATTCCCAACCCTGATCTGTCGTTCCGGCGGGTTTAGCGCATTCCGCTGGCGACGGCGCAAGAGGTTGCGGCTAAGCTGTCTCGAAACAGGGGGGAGAGGCATGGGGCGGACGATCGGAATCGCGGCGGGCCTCGCCGCCGGCCTTTTGGCGGCACCGGCTTTGGCCGGGGAGTGCGGGGCGCTCGCCAACCTGAAGATCGAGGCGGTGAACCTCCACTCCGCCGCCGAGGTGCCGGCCGCCGGTGACCTGCCGGCCTATTGCCGGGTGCTCGGCACGGTGCGGCCGGCGACCAGCTTCGAGGTGCGGCTGCCGCTGCAGAACTGGAACGGCAAGTATTACGGCACCGGCTGCGGCGGCTTCTGCGGCAGCCTCCTGTCGGACGCGCCCGGCTTCACCAACGCGATGAATTACGGCCTGCGCCGGGGCTACGCCGCCTCGACGATGGATGGCGGCCACTGGGGCACCGGCTCGGCCGACGGGCGCTGGGCCGTCGGCGACCTCGTCGCCCGGATGGATTGGGGCCAGCGCGCGGTGACCGAGACCGCCCGGGTCAGCAAGGTGCTGGTGCGGGCCTTCTACGACCGGCCGCAACAGAAATCCTACTTCGCCGGCTGCTCCACCGGCGGCCGCATGGCGGCGATGGAGGCGCTGAAATACCCGAAGGACTTCGACGGGATCATCAGCGGCGCGCCCGCCCTGGATTATACCGGCCTCGTCGCCACGACCTTCGCCTGGGTGGCGAAGGCGAATACGGGCCCGGACGGCAAGCCGATCCTGACCACGCCGCGGGCCAAGCTCGTGACGGATGCGGTGGCGGCGGCCTGCGGGACGAAGGACCAGTCCGGCCTCGTCGCCGACCCGCGGCAATGCGGCTTCAAGCCCTCGTCCCTGCGCTGCACCGGCGACACATCGGACAAGTGCCTGAGCGAGGCCGAGATCGGGGTGCTGGAGAAGTGGTACGCCGGGCCGAAAGATGCCACGGGCCGGGCGCTCTATCCCGGTGGCATCCCGCTCGGCTCCGAGGCGCATTGGCCGCGCTGGCTCACCGGCCTCGGCAACGCGCCGCCGATCCTGCCGCTCTTTTCCGCCGACTTCCTGCGCTACATGGCGTTCTGGCCCTCGCCCGGCCCGTCCTACCGCGTCACCGATTTCGACTTCGCCGCCGATCCGGCCCGGATGGCGCTGCAGGCGCAGGTCTACAACGTCGCCACCTACGATCCGGCCACCGGTGCCGTGCGGCCGGTCGCCGACCTCTCGGCCTTCCGCGACGCGGGCGGCAAGCTCCTGATCTATCACGGCTGGGGCGATCCGCTGGTCACGCCGTTCATGAGCGTCGCCTTCTACGAGGCGCTGGCGAAAGGGGCGGGCGGCCTCGACACCCTGGCGAGGACCGCGCGCCTGTTCATGGTGCCGGGCATGGATCATTGCGGCATCGGCACCGAGGGGCCGGGCGTCAGTGACACCGGCATCGATCCGCTGACGGCCCTGGAGCGCTGGGTCGAGGCCGGCGAGGCGCCGCGCGAGCTCGTCATGACGAAGCGCGACCCCGGCGGCGCGGCGCAATGGTCGCGGCCGGTCTGTGCCTACCCGCAGGTTCCCCGGCCAGACGGCGCCGGCCTCACCTGCGCGGCGCCGTGAGGGCGGCCGCGATCGGGGCCGAGCCGACGGGCCTCGGCCGGCGGCACCGACCGGCCTCGGCCGGTCGGCCTATGGCGCGGGAAAATCCTCCATCGTCTCTCCACGGCCGGCAGGGTTTTCCTATAATGTAACGTGTTAGCAATTGTTCAGGGCCGCTTTCGTGGCATCTGTGCCGCAGGAGAGGCAGGCATGAGCGACGATGCACGACCCCAGGTCCTCTCGATCACCAGCATCACCGCCGTCAGCACGATCGACGGCGGCGATACGCTGGCGGCCGAGGTGAGCGGGCCCGATGGCGGCACCGTCTTCCTGCTGATTCCCCTCGGCGCGGCCGGGGCGCTGATCACCCAGCTCACCGACGCCGCCGAGCGCGGGGCGCAGGAGCGGCGCCTGCACAGCCAGGGACGGCGCCCGGCCCAGGAAGCCTGAGGACCAGGAACCGTGAGGCCCGCGCAGCCGGCCGAGCTGCCCTTCTGATTTCCCCAAGGGAAGGCATGTTCGTTCAAATCACGCCGATCGGCTGAACCGGCTGGTGAGGACGGCGGGCCAGAACGGCCTCCGGTCGCGGAGGTGCCTCATGTCGTTCAGGAATCGACTGCGGTTCGAGCACCAGCTCGCCGCACTGGTCGGCTTGCTCTGCCTCGCCCTGGTCGGGGCGACGGTGGGTGGCGCCGTCTGGCTCGAGCGCAGGAGCGCCCTCCGGCTCGCCGAGGCGCGCCTCGCCCGCCTCGCCGCCGGCATGGCCGAGGCCCTCGACGTCACCCTGCGCGAACGCTTCCGCGAGATCCAGGTCGTCGCCGGTCTCGAACCGCTGCGCGAGCGCTGGACGAGCGACGCCACGATGGTCCGCGGCGTCCTCTCCGCCATGCGGACGACGGCGCCGGACTATGCCTGGCTCGGCTTCGTCGCTCTCGACGGCCGTGTCCGGGCAGGCACGGAGGGCATGCTCGAGGGCTTGGTCGTGACCCAGAGGGCCTGGTTCGAGGTCGGGTTGTCCCGCCCCAATGTCGGCGACGTGCACGCGGCGGCGCGGCTGAGCCGCCTTCTCGTCCGCTCCGAGCCCGAGCCCCTGCGCCTCGTCGACCTCGCAGCGCCGGTGCGCGACGCCTCGGGCCAGGTCGTCGGGGTGCTCGGTGGCCACCTGAGCTGGGACTGGGCAATCCGGGCCCGGCGGCGCCTTCTCGACGAGGGCCTGCCCGGCACCGACCTGTGGGTGCTCGACCGGCGCGGCCGCGTGATCCTCGGTCCGCTTCTCGGCACGACCCCGTTCGGTCCGGCCCGGGTCGGTGCCATGGTCGAGGAGGGCAGCGGCCGCTTCGCCGCCGCGCTCGGATCCGACACGCTGCTGGCCGGCTTCGCCTCGGCGGCGAAGGGCGCGCGGAGCGAGATCGCGGGTGGCGACCCCGGCCTCGGCTGGATCGTGGTGGCGACGAGGTCGAAGGCACAGGCCCTCGCGCCGGTGCAGCGCTCGATCCGGGCGCTGCTCGCGCTCGGCGCGACTGAGGCCGCGACCGGCATCGCCCTCGCCTGGTGCCTCGGCCGCCGTGCGGCGGCGCCCTTGCGGCGCATGACCGCCGCGGCGGACCGGATCGGCCGCGAGGTCGAGGCGACGACGCTGCCGCGCCTCGACGGCGCCCGGGAATTCGTGGCGCTCTCGGCCTCCTTGCGGTCGCTGCTGCGGCGGATCGGCACCGCCGAGCGCGAGCTCAGCGACGCCACGATCCGCCAGACCCGCGTCGCCGCCTTCTACCGGCGCCAGATCGAGGACCTGCGCCAGGTCGCCGGCACCGACGTGCTCACCGGGCTCCTCAACCGGCGCGGCTTCGCCCGGCCGGCGGAGGAGGCGTTCGCGCAGGCGAGGGGCGGCTGCGGCGTCGCCGTTCTGGTCGCCGACATCGACCACTTCAAGCGCGTCAACGACCAGCACGGCCACGATGCCGGCGACGCGGTGATCCGCCATGTCGGCGCCCTGCTGGCGGAGGCGGTGCGCGGCTCCGACACGGTGGCCCGCTTCGGCGGCGAGGAATTCGTGGTGCTGCTCTTCGGCCTCGGCGGGCCTGAGGCTTTGCTCACCGCCGAGCGCCTCTGTGCCGCCGTGCGGGAGGCGGAGATCGCGCATGGCGGCCAAGCCATCCCGGTCACGATCAGCATCGGGGTCGCGACCGTGTCCGCCCGCGATGCCGACATCCAAGCGGCGATCGCCCGCGCCGACGCGGCCCTCTACGAGGCCAAGGCGCGGGGCCGCGACCGGGTGAGCGCCGCGGCGGAGGTCGGAGAGGTGGAGCGGGCCGCGTGAGCGGCACTCATCCGCGCTCGAGGCGCACGGAGCGGCGGACGAAGCCGAGGGCGGAGGTCAGGCTGCTGCCGGCCGCCTCGGCGGCGGCCTGAACCGCGTCGCTCGCGGCCTGCAGCGTTCCGGCTGATGCCGTCTCGGGAGCGAGTGGGGCCGCAAGGCGGCTCGCCGCCCGGGCCAGACCGACCCGCAGCACCTCACGGTCATGCGCCACCAGGGCAGCCAGCCGTGCATCCGCCAGAGCGACGACGAGCCCACCATCCGCGAAAACGATCTCGACCAGAGCCTTCGGCCGGTGCTCGTCGGCCTCCACCGCGGCCAGAGCTGAGGCGGCTAACCCGGCCGCTCCGGTCAGGTCGAGTTGGGAAGCCAGGCCGAGGCCGCCTTTGATCCCGGTCAGCACCTGCTCGCCCCAGCCGCGCTCCCCGGCCACGCCGCCATGCGACTCGATGGTGACGACCGTTTCGACGCCGCGCTCGACGCCGTCCGGCGTCGTGAACAACCCAGCCTCGTACACGCCGCGCCCCTTGCCGCAGCTGCCCGCGACGATTTTGATCTCGGCCATGAACGGCGCCCTGCCCGCCAGCATCGACCGGTCACTGTCCCGGCCACCGTGCTCGGCGTTTCGGCGAGCTTATGGGTGGAGGTGGCGCCGTGTCGAGGGGATCGCATCGCCCGCGCAGGCCCGACACCCTGCTGTCTATCCCGTCACCGCGGAGGCGTCCGGGTACCGACGGAACCGGATCGCGCCAAGCTCCGTTACTACTCCATAAGAGTATTTGCGGAGTCATGGAGGCGACGATGATGAAAGGCGGGCTGCTCTGGTTGATCGGCATACCGATTCCGATCATCCTGATCCTGTTCTTCCTCGGTTACCTGCATTGAGACCCTGTCTGAGCACCCACGGAGACTGACGTCATCCTCGTCATTCCAGGGCCGCGCAGCGGAACCCGGAATGACGAGGAGAATGCAGAACCCGTCGGGGTGGTCACGCCCCGAAGACGTGTCAGCGCCGCGAGGCGAGATCGCCCATCCGGGCGGCGCGGCCCTGCTCGACGTGCCAGCGCGCATCGGCCACTTGCCGGCGCAGGCTGTTGCGGCGCCAGAGATGATAGAGGCGCAAAGGGTGCGGGGCGGTGCCGGCCCGGGCCTCGTGATGCTTCAGGCGGCGCAGCAGGCCCGGCAGGCAGGCGCCCGCGGCCTCGCCGGTGGCGATGTCGCCGAGGCGGACCTGGCGCAGCAATTCGGCCCGGTAATCCTCCACGCCCGATCTCCCCTCGTCCATTCTCTGGAAGAAGACGCATCTCTCGGGAGGAGACGCCGTCCGTCGTGCCGGTGAGGGCAGGATGGGAAGATCATGCGGCGGTGGCAACGCGGCATCGTCGCCCGCCCCCGAAAGGCGTAGGCCCTCACGCAAAAAGAGGCCCTGCCGGCGGGAGCGAGCAGGGCGGTGAAGTCGACTTGGGGGCCTCAGCAACATCCCTGATGGTCGTCCACCCGGTCGAGACCGGGCCAGCAGGGACGGTCGGGCAAGAATTGCCGCAACACTTGTGATGTTGCTGCTCTTTTTCGGGCCGTTCCATCACTTATGTGAAGATTCACAGGGCGCGGGGAGTGTCGCCGGCGGTCAGGCCCCGGGGATGCCGGTGTCGTGGGTGCCGGTATAGTCCGCGATCGAGATCAGGGCCGGGACGTCGCGAAGCGTGATGGCGGTGGCGCGCTGCTCGACCAGGCCGTCCCGCCGCAACTGCTGCATCGTGCGGTTCATATGCACCACGCTGAGGCCCAGCGCGTCGGCTAGGACTTCCTGGGTGATCGGGAACGAGAACCGGTTCTCCTGGACCCGATCCACCGCCGCCAGACGCTCGCGCACCTCCAGCAGGAAATGGGCGACGCGCTCATAGGCGGTCTGGCGCCCGAGGCGCACCACTTGGTTGACGAGCCAGATCTCCTCCATCTCCCGCGCCTGCCGGAGCGCCGCCGCCAAACCGGCCTCCTTGCCCGCCTCCTTGCCGCCACCCGCGGCGGCGTCGCGCAAGGCGCCCGCCTCGCAGATCCGGGCCGGCGTCAGGGTGGCGACGGAGCCGAAGGGCAGCGGGCGTCGGCGCTGGTCGAGGCCGATCAAGTCGCCGGGCAAGAGCACGACGACGATCTGGCGCCTTCCGTCGGCGAGGAGGCGCTGGCGGCAGGCCCAGCCTTCCAGGAGCACCTGCGGCCGCGGCGCCGCCTCGCCGTCGCGCACCAGTTCGGTGCGGGCCGGCACCAGGACCGTGCGGGCGGCGATCTGGTGCAGCAGCGCCGCCTCGTCGGGGGTCAGCGGGGCGTAGCCCGACAGGCGGCGCAGGGCCGCGTCCGATGCGGCGGGGGCGTGGGCGAGGGGCTCACCCGGCATCGTCGGCCTCTGCGCGCGAATTCTCGGCGGGGGCCGGCGCGTCCGGGCCCGGCAACCCGCGGCCCGGCGCCCGGACCGGCATCTCGATGACGCAGCGTACGCCGCCCGGGCGGTAGTCCAGGGCGGTCGTGGCGCCGAACTCGTAGACCAGGCCCTGCTCGATCAATTCGCGCCCGAAGCCCCGGCGGGCCGGCGCGGTCGGAAGCAGGGTGACGCCGCTCTCCTGCCATTCGAGCCGCAGGCGGCGGTGCGGACCGGCGCCGTAGACGTCCCAGGTGATGGCGATGCGTCCCTCCGGCCGGGCGAGCGCCCCGTACTTGATCGCATTGGTGGCGAGCTCGTGCAGCGCCAGGCCGAGGGTCTCGGCGGTCCGCTGCGGCAGGCGCACCTCGGGGCCGTCCAGGGTCACTTGGCCGCCGTCCCGCACCGCGTGGGACAGGACTTCCTCGCCGATCAGCTCGGCGAGGTCGGTGGCGACGTCGGGGCTGCGGGTGAGGATGTTCTGGACGCGGGCGAGCGCCCCGAGCCGGCCGTCGAAACGCATCGTGAAATCGGCGAGCGACGTCTGGCCCTCGGCGGTGCGGTTGGCGACCGAGCGCACTACCGCCAGGATGTTCTTCACCCGGTGCTGCAGCTCGATCAGCAGCAGGCGCTGGCGGTCCTCGGCCATCCGCCGCTCATGGCTGTCGGTGCAGGAGCCGAACCATGTGACGGCGCCGCCCTCCGGCTCGACCATCGGCTCGGCCCGGACGGTGAACCAGCGGTAGGTGCCGACGGCGGCCCGGATGCGGAACTCGTGCTCGAAGGTCTCCGGGGTGGCCGCCGCCCGCTGCCAGCGGCGCTGGTTCTCCTCGACGTCCTCCGGATGCATCACCGTGAGCCAGCCGAGGCCGAGCGCCCGGCCGTCCTCCAGGCCGGTATGCTCGTAGAAGCGCGGATTGACGTAGAGCCAGTTCAGCTCGGCATCGGCGGTGAACAGGAAGGCCGGGACGATCCGCTCCATCCGGCGGAAGCGCTCCTGGCTCGCGCGCAGGGCCCGCTCGGCCCGGGCGGTGGCGGTGACGTCCAGAAAGGTGATGACGACGCCGGCGATGAAGTTGTCGATCGAGCGGTAGGGCAGCACCCGGGCGAGGTAGCGCGCACCGCTCTCCGGGCTGCCGACCTCGCGCTCGATGGTGCCGAGCGTGCGCAGCACCCTGCGCACGTCCTCGGGCAGCTCGGGATAGTGGATGCGCGCCGCGATATGGGTGATCGGCCGGCCGAGATCGGACTCGATCAGGTGGAAGATGTCGGTCACCGCCGGGGTGAAGTTCTTCACCCGGAACTCGTTGTCGAGGAACACCGTGGCGATCTGGGTGCTCTCGAGCAGGTTCTTCAGATCGCTATTGGCGCGCCCGAGGTCGTTGACCCGGTGGCCGAGCTCGCCGTTGACGGTCTGCAGCTCCTCGTTGACCGATTGCAGCTCCTCCTTCGAGGTCTCGAGTTCCTCGTTGGCGGATTGCAGCTCCTCGTTGATCGACTGATACTCCTCGTTGGAGGATTTCAGCTCCTCGTTGGTGCTCTCCAGTTCCTCGATCGTCGCCTGGAGCCGCTCGCGGGTCAGGCGCAACTCGCTCTCGAGGCGCTGGACGTGCTCGTCGCGCAGGAAGGACGGGGTCGGCTCCTCGGTGCCGTCGCCCTCCAAGGTTTCGCCCTCCAGGGTCTCGCCCTCCTGGAACAGGATGACGAAGCTCGGCGGGCCCTCGCCCCCGGGCACCGGCTCGACCACCAGGGTGACGAGGCGCCGCTCGCCGTTGGTACCCATGGCGGTGCGCTCGGCCTTGACGGTCCGGTTCTCGGCGCCCGCCTTGAGCAGGGCGGCGCGCAGGTCGAGGCGCAGGTCGCGGTGGACGAGGTTGAGCAGGTTGAGGCTCGCCGCGCCGGTCGCCGGGTCGATGTAGCGCCCGGTGCGGCCGGAGAAGTGCAGTACGTCGTAGGCCTCGTCGACCACCACGTAGGCCGGGGCATAGCGCTCGGCAACACGCTCGGCCCGGCGGGCGAGGCCGCCCTCGATCGTCCGCGGCCGCAGGGCGCCGCCATTCTCCGCCTGGCGCCGGTCGGCGACCACGGTGAGGGGGAATTCCGGCAGCACCCGGGTGGCGCTCTCGAGGCGGCGGAAGATGCGGTAGCGCCGGTCTATCGGAGCGAACAGCTTGGCCTGCCGGGTGACGTTCTCGGAATTGCCCAGGAACAGGAACCCGCCCGGCCGCAGGGCGAAATGGAACAGCGGGATCACCCGGTTCTGCAACTCGCCATTGAGGTAGATCAGCAGGTTGCGGCACGACACGAGGTCGAGGCGCGAGAACGGGGCGTCCTTGATCACGTTGTGCTGCGAGAAGATGCACATCTCCCGCAGCTCCTTGACGACGCTGTAGGTCGCGCCTTCCTTGACGAACCAGCGGGCGAGGCGGTCGGCCCGGACCTGGCGGGCCACCGCCTCGGTGTAGCGCCCGACCCGGGCGCTCGCGAGCGCCCGCCCGTCGATGTCGGTGGCGAAGATCTGTACCTGCGGTACCGCGTCGAGCTTGGCCATGTGCTCGCGCAGGAGGATCCCGATCGAGTAGGCCTCCTCGCCGGTGGCGCAGCCGAGCACCCAGATCCGGACCTGGTCGCCCGAGCCCTTGCCGGAAAACAGCCGCGGGACCACCTCGGCTTCGAGCAGCCCGAACTCGCGGTGGTCGCGGAAGAACTGCGTCACCCCGATCAACAGGTCGTTGAACAGGTTCTGCACTTCGTCGGTATCGGCGCGCAGGTGGTCGACGTACGATTCGATCGTCTCGACCTGTACCACCTGCATCCGGCGGTGGACGCGGCGCAGAAAGGTGTTCTGCTTGTAGCCGTGGAAGTCGTGCCCGGTCTTGTTGCGCAGGATGGTGGCGATGCGGATCAGGGAATCGGCCGAAGCCACTTCCTCCGCCGGCCGGGCCTCCGCGCTGCGGCGCAGGTGGCGGGCGTAGGACAGGATCCGGTCGGCCATCAGCTCCGGCAGCACGACGTGGTCGGCGAGCGAGGCGGCGGTGCTGCCGGACAGGGCTTCCTCGGCATGCGGCTCGGCCAGGGTCAGGCCACCCGCCGCCTTGACGGCGGTGACGCCGAGGGTCCCGTCGCTGCCGGTGCCGGCGAGCACCACCGCCACGGCCTGCGCGCCCCGATCCTCGCCCAGGGCGACCAGGAAGGTGTCGAGGCCGCCCCGCCCGCCCAGCTCGTCCGTCTCCGCCGCGAGGCGGAACCGTCCCTGCGCCAGGGTCACGGTGGCGTCCGCCGGCAGGATGTAGAGGTGCCCGGCCTCGATCGCGGCGCCCTCGGTGACCGGTGCCTGCGGCAGGGCGGCTGCCCGCGCCAGCACGGTGCGCCAGCGCGCCTCGTCGATCGCCTCGCGCTGCTGGAACGCCACCACGACCGCGACGTCCGGCATGTCCGGCGCGTGGGCGAGGAAGCGCTCCAGGGAGTCGATCGCGAGTCCCGACGCGCCGACGCCGACGACCACCGGCCCCTCCGGCGACCGGTCGCCCGCGTCGTCGCTGCCCGGCTCCGCACGGATCCTCCACGTCAAGGGTCGTCGCCTCCGGTCTATGTCGGGTCTCAAGAGGGTCGGGTCCGCCACCGGCGAGCATACGCGTCCGGCGATGCGCTGTCAGGCCGACCGGCCGGCAATCCCGAACCGATTTCACGGGCCTCCGGCCGGTCGAGCCTCGCATCCGTCCGCGAGGCCCTGCTTCAACACACGTTAAGCGGCCGGGCGGGAACGGCGGACACCCGCGCCTCAGCGGCCGGGCGACCCGGGCCCGGGCCGGCCATTGATCCGGCGCTCGTAGTGCTTGGCGACCCGCAGGTGGCGCGAGATCGCGTAGTTCATCGCCGTGAGGAAGCCGTAGGCGCCGCGCACGCAGTGGCGCCGGCCGATATAAGCTTTGAGGAAGTTGCCCGGCAGCTCGACGAACAGGCGCCAGGTCGGGATCCGGACGCCCCGTGCCTCGAGGTCGTCGGCCTGCTGGTCGGAGTAGCGGTTGAGCTTGTCGAGCTGGTCGCCCAGCGAGCGGACCGAGAAGTGGTGGATCACCCCCCGCAGGCGCCCGACCGTGGCGCCCGGGTCGAGGTCGACCCGGTCGTGGACTGGCGAGGGCGAGTAGCGGCCGCGGTCGCGCCGGTAGAGCCGCACCGGCCACAGCGTGTAGGCGAGACGGTGCGGCCGGACCTCGCCGGGAAACACCTCGGCGATGCCGACCGCGTAGGCCGGGTGCGGCGGCTCGCCCCCCGCGAACAGCCGGCGGATCTCGGCCGCGAGCTCCGGCGGCACCACCTCGTCGGCGTCGAGGTTCAGCATCCAGACGTGCCGGCACTGCTCCTCGGCGAATCGCTTCTGCGGCCCGTAGCCGGGCCAGCCCCGCTCGATTACCCGGGCGCCGAGGGACGCGGCGAGCTCCCGCGTGCCGTCGGTGGAGCCGGAATCGACCACGATCAGGTCGTCGGTCAGGTCGCGCACCGCCGCCAGAGTGGCGCCGATCCGGTCGGCCTCGTTGCGGGCGATGAGGAAGATCGAGAGGGGAAGCGGGGCGACCATGGGACGTGACGGGCGAAAAAGAGGAGCCGGGCCGCTCGCGCGGGCGCCGGGGGGATCAGGCAGCCTCTAGAGCATATTTCGGGGACCCGGTAACCGGCCCGGGCGGACCGGGCCCGCCGGCGGCCGGGAGCGTGCCCTTGCGGCCACGGCCCCCGGCAGAAATGCGGCCCGGCCCCGCCGCCCCATTGGCGCCGCATCGATTTGGCTCATCCTTAAGAAGTGCGCCGGAGAATCGGGCGCGAGGAATCGCCGGCTGCCGCAATGTTCTAAGGGCGGGTCGGCGAGCGGGGAGCGGACGTTGTTCGTGATGGGGGTTCTCGTGTGGAGTCGGACCTTGGGGATCCTCCTCGTCGCGGCCGGGCTCGGCGCCTGCGCGGGCACGCCGAAAGGCGTGCTGGCGCCGGTGGCCGCGACGGTGCCGGGGGCCTCGAAGGTCGACATGCTGGTGGCGACCACGCGCAAGACCGCCGCCAATCCGGGCGAGATGTATTCGGGCGATCGCGGTCCGGCCCTGTCCTACGCCGACATCACGGTCTCGATCCCGCCGGACGCGGTGCGCCAGCCCGGCACGGTGCAGTGGCCGAAGGAACTGCCCGGCAACCCCGCCACCGACTTCGTCACCCTCCGGGCCGAGACCCTGGACCGGCCGGAGGCGGCGGCACGCCTGCGCCACACGGCGCGCGCGGGCAAGCGCCACGTGCTGGTCTTCGTGCACGGCTTCAACAACCGCTTCGAGGACGCGGTCTACCGCTTCGCCCAGATCGTGCACGATACCAAGGCCGAGGTGGTGCCGGTGCTGTTCACCTGGCCGTCCCGCGGCAGCGTGCTCGCCTACGGCTACGACCGCGAGAGCACCAACTACTCGCGCAACGCGCTGGAGGGCGTGCTGCGCCGCCTTGCCCAGAATCCGGAGGTGGCCGAGATCACCGTGCTCGCCCACTCGATGGGCAACTGGCTGGTGCTCGAATCCCTGCGCCAGATGGCGATCCGAGACGGGCGCGTGGCGCAAAAGATCCGCGACGTGGTGCTGGCCGCCCCCGACGTCGACGTCGACCTCGCCCGCGAGGCCTTTCGCGATATGGGCCCGACCCGGCCCCGCTTGAACCTGTTCGTCTCCCAGGACGACAACGCGCTCGCGGTCTCGCGCCTGGTCTGGGGCAGTTCCGGCGCGCGGCTCGGGGCCATCGACCCCTCGACCGAGCCCTATCGCAGCGAGCTCGCCCGCGAGAACATCGCGGTGCTCAACCTCACCGCCTTGAAGGGCAGCGACGCCCTCAACCACGGCAAGTTCGCCGGCAGCCCGCAGCTCGTCGCGCTCCTCGGCAACCGCCTGGCTCAGGGCCAGACCATCACGGATTCCCGCGTGGGTCTAAGCGACCGGATCGTCCAGATGACCGCTGGCGCCGCCGCCACCGTCGGCACCGCCGCCGGCCTCGCGGTCTCGGCCCCGGTCGCGGTGATCGACGCCCAGAGCCGCGAGACCTACGGCGAGCACCTGCGCAACCTCGGCCAGGGCATCGGCGACACGGCGGAGGGGGCGGTGGACCTGGCGACCGCCCCGGCGCGGGCGCTCGGGGGGCGGTGAGGGCGGCTTTTCGCGGCCTCCCGGCCGTGGCGCGACGCCTCGACTCCGCGTAAGGCGTGGCTCCGAGACGAGATCCCGCGTCGGACTGACGGCGACGGGGGGGGGCGTCCGGGGAGGCCTTGAGACCATGCACACCACCACGCGCCGCAGCCTGCTCGCGGGCGGGACCATTGCCGCGCTCCTGTCCGCCCCGTGGGTCCGGGCACAAGCCGGAGCGCTCCGGCTGAAATGCGGCGTCGTCACGCCCGACACCCATCCGGCGACGATCCGCCTGCGCGAGGCGGCCGAGAAGGTCGCCAAGGAGACGAACGGCGCGGTCGAGGTCGCGGTCTTCCCCAACGGCCAGCTCGGCTCGGATTCCGACATGCTGAGCCAGCTGCGCTCGGGCGCGCTCGAGATGTTCGCCCAAGCCTCGTCGAACCTCGCGACGCTGGTGCCGCGGGCCTCGCTCATCAACATCGCCTTCGCGTGGAGCGGCTACGACAAGGTCTGGCCGGCGGTCGACGGCGAGCTCGGCGCCTTCATCCGGTCGGAAATCACGAAGGCCGGCCTCGTGCCGTTCGAGCGGATGTGGGACAACGGCTTCCGCCAGACCACGACCAGCATCCGGCCGATCACCGGCCCGGCCGATTTCGAGGGCTTGAAGCTCCGGGTGCCGAACAGCGCGCTGTTCACCTCCGCCTTCCGGGCGCTCGGCGCCGCGCCGGTCGCGCTCAACTTCTCGGAGGCCTACTCGGCCCTGCAGACCAAGGTGGTGGACGGCCAGGAGAACCCGCTCGCCATCATCACGAGCTTCAAGCTCGCCGAGGTGCAGAAGTACCTCTCCTTCACCAACCACATCTGGGACGGGTTCTGGCTGATGTCCGGCAACCGGACCTGGTCGCGCCTGCCCGAGGACGCGAAGGCGGTGCTGACCCGCCACTTCAACCAGGCGGCCCTCGACCAGCGCCAGGACATCGCGAGCCAGGGCGTGGCGATGCGCGAGGCGCTGGGCAAGGCCGGCTTCGCGATCAATGACGCGCCCGCCGCGCCCTTCCAGGAGAAGCTGCGCAAGGCGGGTTTCTACACCGAGTGGAAGGGCAAGTACGGGGCCGAGGCCTGGGGCCACCTCGAGAAGTTCGCCGGGGCGGTGTCGTAGGACCGGCTTGCTCATCCGGCAGCCGATAAGGGATTCCTTCGTCCTGCCCGCGACCTCATCCTGAGGTGCGAACGAAGTGAGCCTCGAAGGAGAGCTCCAGAAACCACAAAGCTATCTGGAGCCCTCCTTCGAGGTCAGTCGATTTTCAATCGACTGATACCTTAGGATGAGGTGGGTATGTTGGGGTACTGTTTTGAAAAGCAGTCGCCGACCGCATCACCCTCGCTCCAGCGGCCGCATCACCGCGTAGAGCGTATTCTTCGCCTCGAAGCCGATGCCCGGCACGTCCGGCATCGCGACCCGGCTGTCCGCCACCGGCACCGCGTCGGCGAAGCCGCCGAAGGGGGCGAAGACGTCCGGGTAGCTCTCGTTGCCGCCCAGCCCGAGACCCACCGCGATGTTGAGGGCGAATTGATGCCCGCCATGGGGCACGCAGCGGCGCGGCGACCAGCCGTGGGCGCGCAACACGTCGAGGGTGCGCAGGTACTCGACCAGTCCGTAGGACAAAGCGGGGTCGAATTGCAGGATGTCCCGGTCCGGCCTCAAGCCTCCGTGGCGGATCAGGTTGCGGGCGTCCTGGTGCGAAAAGAGATTCTCGCCGGTGGCGAGCGGGCCGTCATAGGTCGTGGCGAGCGCGGCATGGCCTAAGTAGTCGAGGGGGTCGACCGGCTCCTCGTACCAGCGCAGACCGTAGGGCGCGACCGCCCGGCCGAAGCGGATCGCCTCCTCCAGCGTGAAGCGGCCGTTGACGTCGACGCAGAGGCGCGATCCGTCGCCGCCGAGGATGCCGAGCACCGCCTCGATCCGGGCGACGTCCTCCTCCAGCGGCACCAGCCCGACCTTCATCTTCACGGTGCTGTAGCCGCGGTCGAGATAGGAGCGCATCTCGTCCTTGAGGGCGTCGAGCCCCTTGCCCGGGTAGTAGTAGCCGCCGGCGGCGTAGACCCAGGCCTTGGCGTCGGCCTCGCCGCCGCGGTAGCGGTCGGCCAGCAGCCGCCAGAGCGGCACGCCCTTCGCCTTGGCCAGCGCATCCCACAACGCCATGTCGAGCACGCCGACCGCCACCGAGCGCTCGCCGTGGCCGCCGGGCTTCTCGTTCTTCATCATCGCCGCCCAGGCCCGGTGCGGATCGATCAGCCCGTCCTCGCCCTGGAGGTCTTCCGGGCTGGCGGCCAGCAGGCGCGGTATGAAGCGCTCGCGCAAGAGCCCCTGCGGCGCGTAGCGGCCGTTCGAGTTGAAGCCGAAGCCGACGACCGGGCGGCCGTCGACCACCACGTCGGTCACCACCGCGACCACGCTCGCCGTCATGGTCGAGAAGTCGATCCAGGCGTTGGCGATGTCCGACTTGATCGGCGCGACGATGTCGCGGATGGCGGTGATGCGCATGACGGATCCCCCTCGAGCGTCTTGAAGGCCATGGTTCGTAGGGGGCCGTGCCCGCGCTGACAAATGCGCGGGACGCAAGGCGTCGGCCGGGCCCGCGGGGTTTTACTTCGGCGTGCCGTTCTTCTGGGCGCCGGGGCCGGTGCCGGGCGCGCCGCTGCCCGTCGGGCCCTCGCGCTGCACGGTCGGGCCCGGACCCATATTGCCGCCGCTCGATCCTTGCGAGCCGGTGGAGCCCATGCTGCCCGGGTTGTTGCCGCCGATGCCGTTGCCCGGCGGCTGGCTCGACATCCCGGAGCCCGTGTTGCCGCTCGAGGGCGGGGCGACGCCGCTGCCGTTGTTGATGCCCTGGGCGGCGGCGGCGCCGGCCATCAACGTGCCGGCCAGAAGGGCGATGGAGAGGATGCGCATCGTCATGGGGTCTGTCCGCGGTTCGGGTGCGATCGGACCGGGGCAACGGCAGGAGCGCGCCACCGTTCCCGGCCGGGGACCGATCGGTCGGGGGCGGCCCGGGCGGCCCGGACGAATGCCGCTTGGACGAACGGGGCAGCCTCATGGCTTTGCATCCGGGCCGCACTGCATGCAGACTAGGCGGTCTGTCGTCCTGCCGTCATGAGTCGGCGGCTATCGCCACCCGGCAGAAGGTGGCGCGGATCTTGATAGGGAGTGCGCGGGGTCCGGTCGCGGCCCGTCCCGCGCGAAGGAGTTATGATGCAGGTGTTCCTGATCGCCCTGGGGCTCGTTGCCGTCCTGGTCGCCGTCGGCGTGTTCGGTCATCATCCCGACACAAGCGAGGACCCGATCTCCCGGCGGCGCTCTTGAGCGGAGGGCGAGAGCGGACAGGCTGCGGCGCAACGGCGGCGTTCCTGGTGCGTTAGGCTTTGCGGGCGGCCGCGCGGCGGCCCCATGGAGTCAGGTCCTCCTGCGACAGGAGCCCATCATGCCCGCATCGCGTTCGTTCACCCGCGCGCTCCTCATCGTTGCGCTCGTTCCCGCCGGCTCCGTCGCCCAGGCGCAAGGCCTCCCCGACCAGACCGGCACCGGGGGCGGTCCGCGCTCCACCATCACGGCGCCGAATACCAGCTCGGTCGGCCAGACCGTGCCGCGCCCCGGCGCGGTCGATCACCGCCTGGAGCGTCGGATCGACGACCGCACCCGCGACGAGCGTATCGACGACCGGATCGACACCGGCATCTGCGTCGGCTGCAACCGGTAGGATGGCCCGGCCTCGGGCCGGTCAGCCCAGCAGCTCGGCGAGCCGCGCCCGGGCGCGGTTGATCCGGCTCTTCACGGTGCCGACCCGGCACTCCATCGCCGTCGCGATATCCTCGTAGGAGAGGTCGTGCACGGCGGAGAGCAGCAGCGCCTCGCGCTGATCCGGCACCAGCCGGTCGAGGGCGGTTTGCAGGTCGTGCAGGTCGAGGGTGCCCTGCTGCGCCGGCAGGGAGACTAGGCTCGCGGCGAACAGCCCGTCGGGATCGCCGACCTCGCGCGCCCGCTTCTGGTGCTCGGAATAGAAGCTGTTGCGCAGGATGGTGTAGAGCCAGGCCGAGAGATGGGTGCCGGGGACGAACCGGTCCTGCGCCGCCCATGCCTTGAGCAGGGTCTCCTGCACGAGGTCGTCGGCGCGGGTGCGGTCGTTGCACAGGGTCACGGCCCGGCGCCGCAGCCGCGGCACCTCCGCGACGAGGTCGCGGCGGAAGGCCGCCGCGGCGCTGGTGTCGAGCCCGCCCAGGGCCTCGGCGAGGCGGGCGACCAGCGCTTGAAGCGGTGGGCTGGGCGGGAGCGCGGCATCGTCGTACGCGGCGCGCAGGGCCGCCCCGAGATGGGCCTGGATGCCGACCGGCAGGGACGGTGCTTCGGCGCGGGCGGGGTCGGTCCGGTCCGGGTCGGTGTGGGGCGGCGCCATCGTGCGGTCTCCGGTGGACCGACGCTTAAGGCATGCCCCGCCGTACCATTACAATGATCCGGCCATACCAGTCCGCCGAGTATGGCCGGCAGCCCGCGCAGGCATGCGCCGACCCTATCGCGCCTCCCCATGCCCCGGCTCCGGTCCTCCGGCCGCCACGTCGGCCAGGCCCGGCACCAGGGGCAGGGCCGCCGCGCACGAGGCCGCCATAACCCAGAACGCCCCCGCCCCGAGGGCGCCGTAGAGCGGCCCGGCCGCCAGCGTCGCGAGGGTGGTGGCGAGGCCGAGGCCCAGCGTGCCGTAGAGGGTCTGGGCCGTCGCCGCGAGGGCGGGCGGCACGGTCTGCCCGAGGATCCGCATCGCCGCGAGGTGGAGGAGCGCGAAGGTCAGCCCGTGCAGGGCCTGGATGCCGGCGAGCGCCGGCAGCGCGACGGTGAGTGCCGCCACCGACCAGCGCAGGACCCCGGCGCCCGCCGCCAGCGCGAGGGCGCCGGCGGGGCCGAGTCGC
This sequence comes from Methylobacterium sp. EM32, assembly GCF_040593685.1. Lineage (NCBI taxonomy): Bacteria > Pseudomonadati > Pseudomonadota > Alphaproteobacteria > Hyphomicrobiales > Methylobacteriaceae > Methylobacterium > Methylobacterium sp. EM32. Next base: position 21,932 of record NZ_JBEXZS010000266.1, read on the forward strand.
GCGAGGAGCGGCGGGCCGAGGACGAAGAAGACCAGGACCTCCGCCGCCACCGCCTCGGCCCAGAGCAGGCTCGCGGTCGCGGGGCTCAGGCCCGCCTCGCGCCAGCGGATCACCGCGAAGGCGTCGTGGATCGCGTGGCTGCCGACCACCAGGGCCGCCACCGCGACGAGGCGGCGAAAGCCGGGCGAGCGCAGAAGCAGGCCGGCCCCGGCGGCGATGGGTGCCTCAACACCGGTCGCCCCGTCCGGCAGGCGCAACGTCGCGCCGGCGAGCGCCGCGAAGGCGAGGGCGCCGGCGACCGGCAGGGCCCAGAGGCCAAACCATCCGGTGACCTGGCCGGCCACCAGGGTGCCGGCGATGAAGGCCGCCGAGCCGGCGCCCCGCACGGTGCCGTAGGCGAAGCGGGCGGCCCCGGCGGCGGGCAGCGCCAGGGCGTCGGCAAGCGGGGCGAGCGGCGCGGTCGCGGCGGCGTGGACGAGGCCGGCGAGCAGGAGACCGGCGAAGCCGTGCCCGGCGAGGTAGAGGAGGGCGCTCAGCCCCGAGAGCGCGGCGCAGGCGGCGAGCACGGCCCGGCCGGCGGCGAGCCGGTCGGCGAGGCGGCCCGCGACGGGACCGGCCACGAGCCGGATGCCGGTGCCGGTGGCGAGAACCAGCCCGACCTCCGTCGGCGAGAGCCCGCGCTGGCTGAGGAGCGCGGGCAGGAACGGCGTGGTGAGGCCGTAACCGGCATAGAGCGCGGCGTAGACGACGAGGAAGCGCGGCAGCACGGCTCCGACTTGCATGATGCAAGTCTACACGGATGTCCTGTCTGCCGCGCGGCCGGTCAGAGCAGGCCGGCGCTGTGCGGATGGTCGCGCGGCGGCTCGACTGCGACGATGGCCCCGAGGCCGAGGACGAGGGCGCCGGCGGCGCAGAAGGCGAGGGAGAGGGTGATGATCATGGGTCCGAGCTTCGCGATTCCGTGCTTAACGCGACCTTGCCGAACAGGGTGAAGAGAGGGAAAACCCCGGCATCCACATCGCGCGGGCGGGCGGGTGCGGCGTTGCCGCCACGGCCACGCAAACGCCATCATCGCCGCAACGGCGCACGGCTCAGCAGGGCTGCACGGGGCAACTCTGCTGAGCTTCTTGTTTTTGCATCATTTTGCCGCCGAACCGGTAACCGCTTCGGCGAATGATGCTGAGAGACCGTCAACGGGAGGACGCCCCATGGAGTACCGCACGCTCGGCCGGTCCGGCCTGAAGGTCTCGCCTTTGTGCCTCGGCACGATGATGTTCGGCGGGCCGACGCCCGACGAGGAGGCCGAGCGCATCGTCGCGGATGCGCGCGAGCAGGGGATCAACTTCATCGACACGGCGAACGCCTACACCGAGGGGCGTTCCGAGGAGGTGGTGGGCCGGGCCATCGCCCGCGACCGCGACGCCTGGGTGCTCGCCACCAAGGTGGCGAACGCTATGGGGACGGGGCCGAACGACCGCGGCCTGTCCCGCGCCCACATCGTGCAGGCCTGCGAGGCGAGCCTCCGGCGGCTCAACACCGACCGGATCGACCTCTACTACCTCCACAAGGAGGACCACGAGACGCCGCTCGCGGAGACGGTGCGGGCGATGGCCGACCTGATCCGGGCCGGCAAGGTGCGGTATTTCGGGGTCTCCAACCACCGCGCCTGGCGGGTGGCGGAGATCTGCCGCCTGTGCGACGAGCACGGCATCGACCGGCCGGCGGCGAGCCAGCCCTACTACAACGCCCTCAACCGGATGCCGGAGGTCGAGCACCTGCCGGCCTGCGCCCATTACGGCCTCGGCGTCGTGCCCTACTCGCCGCTCGCCCGCGGCGTGCTGACGGCGAAGTATCGCCCCGGCGAGACCCCGCCCGAGGGCACCCGCGCCGGGCGCGGCGACACCCGGATGATGCAGACCGAGTGGCGGCCCGAGAGCCTGCGCATCGCCGAGGCGCTGAAGACGCACGCGGAGGCGAAGGGCGCCTCGGTGATCGATTTCGCGGTGGCCTGGGTGCTCAACAACCGCGCCGTCACCGCGGTGATCGCCGGACCCCGCACCTTCGACCAGTGGCGCGCCTATGCCGGGGCGCTAGCCTACCGCTTCACGCCGGAGGACGAGGCCCTGGTCGACCGCCTGGTGCCGGCGGGCCATCCCTCGACCCCGGGCTATACCGATCCGGCCTATCCGCTCGAGGGCAGGACCACCTGGACGACCACTTAGAGGACGACCTGGACGGCGCCCCGGGACTGAGCCACGCTCGTCGCCGTCAGGCTAATGGCGCATCCGATGTGGATGACGTCGGTCCGACGGCGATTTCCTCTTGGAACGCGCCGCGCACGGCTTAGTTGTTGACGCTATGTGCCCAGGCATGTCCACTGTTCGACCCTGGGAGACGGGTTGCAGACCGGAGGAGACCGATGGCGATCAAGACCACCAAGAAGGCCGAGACCAAGGCCGAGCCCGAAGCCGACGCCCCGAAGGCCAAGGCCGCCCCGAAGGCTGCCGCCAAGGAGGCCAAGGATGAGGGCAAGGCCGCCGCCAAGGACGAGGGTAAGGGCAAGAAGGTCGCCGCTCCGAAATCCGGCGACAAGCCGAACGCCCTGCAGAAGCCGCTGCAGCCGACGCCCGAGCTCGCTGCCATCGTCGGCGACAGCCCGATTCCGCGCGGCGAGGTAGTGAGCAAGGTGTGGGATTACATCCGCAAGCACTCGCTCCAGAACCCCGAAAACAAGCGCGAGATCCTCGCCGACGACAAGCTGAAGAAGGTCTTCGGCAAGGACAAGGCGACGATGTTCGAGATGAACAAGTACCTCGCCCAGCACCTGAAGTAAGGCGATCGGCCTCCTCCCGTCCGGATGGTCGCGCGACGCGGCCATCCGTTCCCTTGTCGCGCTGAGCGGGAGGGGAAGCCGCAAGACTGATCCGTGCGAACGAAAGCGGGCGCACCGCTGTCCCGCACCCTCGCGTGAACCCGGGGCCTTCGCGGTCTGCCGGATGCTGTCCGAATGCCCCCATTCCAGGAGCCCGACCGCGATCCGGGCGAAGCCGGCCGACGGCGCGCGCTCGCCGCCATCCTTTTCCTGGTCGTCGGTGGCGTCTGGCTCGCCGATGCGCTGCGGCGCGAGGCGGCCCGCGAGGATTGCCTGGCGAGCGGCCGGCGGGACTGCGCGGTGCTGCGGTCCGCTCCGTGATCGGCCGCCGCAGCGAGATCCGTACCGGCGGCGATCGCCACGTCCGGGTTCAGCGCCGACAGGAATTTCCCTATCATGCCGGCGTCCCGATCCGTCTCGGATAGCCCTGAGATGACGACGCCGCACCGACACCCCGGGGAGACCCGCTCCGCCTCGCCGCTGCGGCGGCGCGCCGTCCTGGCCGGACTCGGGGGCATGCTCGCTTGCCGGCGCGCGGCGCGGGCGCAGGCCGATCCGGCGCTGCCGGTCGTCGGCTATCTCGGCCCCGAATCGCCCGGCCCCTTCGCCAGCCGGCTCGCCGCCTTCCGCGATGGTCTCGCCGAGGCCGGCTTCGTCGAGGGGCGCGACGTCGGGATCGATTTCCGCTGGGCCGAGGGGCGCTACGAACGGCTGCCGGACCTCGCGCGGGAGCTGGTCGCGCGCCGGGTCGCGGTGCTGGCGGCGCCGGGCGGTGCGCCCGTCGCGCTCGCCGCCAAGGCCGCCACCGCGACGATCCCGATCGTCTTCGAGATGGGCGGAGACCCGGTCGCGCTCGGGGTCGTGCAGGATCTCGCGCGCCCGCGCGGCAACCTCACCGGCGTGTCGAGCCTGAGCGTCGAGGTCTCGGGCAAGCGGCTGGAATACCTGCACGAGGCCGTGCCGGGCGCCCGGTCCTTCGCGGTGGCGTTCAACCCGACGAGCCCGACCGCGCCCTCGCAGCTGCGCGCCCTGCACGAGGCCGCCGGGACGCTCGGCGTGCAACTCCGGGTCTCCCCGGTCCGGGACGAGGCGGATTTCGCGCCGATCTTCGCGGCGGCCGAGCGGCCCGGGGGACTGGTCTTCACCTCCGACCCGTACTTCGCCGGGCGCAGCCGGCTGCTCGCCGACCTCGCGCGCCGCCACGCCCTGCCGGCGGTGACGCAGTCGCGGGATTTTCCGCTGGCCGGCGGCTTGCTGAGCTATGGCGGCGACTTCACCCAGTCGCATCGGCTGGCCGGCCACTATACCGGCCGGGTCCTCAAGGGCGAGCGGCCCGCCGACTTGCCGGTGCAGCTCGTCACGAAGGTCGAGCTGTTCGTGAACCTCAAGGCCGCCGCCACCCTCGGGCTGTCGATTCCGACCTCGCTCCTCGTCGGCGCCGACACGGTCATCGAGTGAGCGGGGCGGCGAGCCCTCGTTCGGACGCGGCCGGCGACGCGCCGTCGACGCCGAAGACCGGCACCTCCCGCGCCCATCCTTTCAGCGGCACCGTCCCGAGGGGCGTAACGGTGCAGGCTCCGGGCGCGGCCTCGGCCAGGGTCGCATCGACCAGGATCTGCGCGTCCCCCGCCGCGGCGCAGAGCCGGGCGGCGAGGTTCACCACCGGGCCGATCGCCGTGTAGTCGGAGCGGCCCTCGCAGCCGATCCGCCCAACGGTCGCCGGCCCCATCGCGGCGCCGACGCCGAAGCCGAGGCGAAAGCCCCGCGCGTCCCACGCCGCCGCGAGGGGGCGGACGGCCGCCTGCATGTCGACGGCGAGCCGGATGGCCGTGGGTCCCGGGTCGGACACCGGCACCGGCGCGTTGACGAGCGCCATCAGGCCGTCGCCGGTGAAGGTCACGAGGGTCGCGCCATGCGCCGTGATCGCGCCGCCCAGCGCCGCGAAATACTCGCCCAGGACCTCGATCACCGTCTCGGGGGCCGCCGCGGCCGAGAAGGCGGTGAAGCCGCGCAGGTCGCCGAACACCACCGCCACCTCGACGCGGCGCCCGTCGAGCACGCCGTCGTCGCCGCAACGATCGACGAGCTCGGCGACCTGCGGCGCGAGGAAGCGCCTCAGGCGGCCGATGCGCTCCTCGCGCTCCTGCGACAGGGCCAGGTCGCGCGCCATCGCGTTGAACCGGGCGGCGAGCCGGCCGAGCTCGTCCGCCGAGGCGACGGCGATGCGGTGCCCGAACTCCCCGGCGCCGATCCGCTGCGTGCCCTCCTCGAGCAGGCGAATCGGGCCGGTCATGCGCCGCGCCAGCCCGTAGGCGAGGGCGGCGGCGAACAGGAGGCCGAGCAGGATCAGCGCGCCAATGCGCAGGAGCGCCCGCACGATCGGCGCGACCGCCTCCGCCAGGGGCTGCATCACCACCACCGTCCAGTCGACGCCGGGGACCGTCGCGGTCGCGGCGATCACGCGGCGGCCGAGGCTGTCGCGGCCCGTGGCGGTGCCGCCGGCCACCCGCGCCTCGGCGCGCAAGGCCGCGAGCGCGCGCGCCGCCGGATCGTCGGCACCGCGCAGCACGAGGCTGAGATCCGGATGGGCGACGAGCCGGCCCGGACCATCGAGCACGAAGGCTTGGCCCGTCTCGCCGACGCGGATGCCCGAGATCACCTCCCGGATCAGCTTGAGGTTGATCTCCGCCACCGCCACCCCGACCGAGGCGCTGGTGCCCGCCACCGCCACGGTCATGAACGGCTCGGAGCCGCGGTGATAGGTGACCGGCCCGTACCAGGCCCGGGTGGCACCGGCCGGGGCTTTCCGGGCACCGGCCACCGCCGGATCGCCCGAACGGTCGGCGCCGCTCCCGGCGCGGTTCAAGCTGACGCGGGAGACCTGCAGCCGTTCGCGGCCCTCCCCGTCGACGAGGGTGAGCTGCGCGATCGCCGGCACCTGCCGCAGCAGGCGCAAGGCGTCGAGCCGCTGGGACTCCTCCGCGGCCGGAGTCCAGGGCAGCTGCACCATCCAGCCGAGCTGGCCGCGGATGGTGTCGATGAAGCCCTGGATGCGGAAGGCGGCGTCCCGCGCCTCCAGGCCGAGGAGCGCGTCGAGCTGATCGCGCCGGTCGCGGGTGCCGAACCACGCCTCGAGCCCACCATTGGCGAAGAGCGGCAGCGCCACCGCGGAGAACAGCACGACGCAGTACTTGGCGAAGAGCGACCGGCGCGGATCGAGCGCGGGCCTGACCATGTTCGCGTCTCCCGCTCCATTCAGCGGCCCTGCGTGCCTCCCGGGCCGGATTCCTCCAGGAGCAGCGTGCGGATGTCGGTGAGGACGAGCGCCGGCTCGAAGAAGTCGAGGCTGTAGATGTTGCGGACCGAGCCCCCGCGATCGATCAGGAAGGCGCGAAAGACGTGGTTCAGCCCGCCATCGGCCCTGGCATCGACGCGCTGCCCGTAGGCCGTGAGGATCGGTGCGAGCGCGGCCCGATCGGGCGCCGTCAGGAAGGCCCAGGCGGGCGCCGCTGGATCGGCGGAGCGCCACGCGGCGGCGAAGCTGCGCATCACCTCCGGCGTGTCGTGCTCGGGGTCGAAGCTCAGGGTGACGAGGCGCATCCGGCGCGCGAGCCCGACATCCTTCGCGGCGAGGTCCTGCAGCCGGGCCATGTCGGCGCTGGCGAGCGGGCAGACGTCGCCGCAGCGCGTGTAGATCAGCGCCAGGACGGTGATGCGGCGGGGCTCCCCCAGGAGGTCCCGGCGCGCGCCGGCCTCGTCGAGGACGGTGCCGCCGGACGCGGGCTTGATCGGCGGCAGGCGGTAGCTCCCGGGCGCCGGGATGGGGAAGACGGAGGCCGCGGCGGGCCGCGGCGCGTGGCCCTCATGCGCGAGGGCAGCGTGAGCGAGGGCGCCGGTGAAGAGGAGCGCCGCGCAGGAAGAGAATGAGGGGCTTCGCATCGGCGTCACGGCCCGTAGAGCGAGGCGGCGCCGAACGCCATCATGTGCGGCCGCCCGAGCCGCTCGGCGGTGAAGTCGATCGCGAAGCGCGTCGCCAATTCCTTGCCGTTCCAGGTGTAGGCCTTGAGGAACTGCTCGTTCTCCGCCCCGGTCTTGTCCCAGTTCGCGAGCAGCGAGCTGGTATAGTAGATCCGTTTCCCGTCCCAGCTCTGCGAGACCATATTCAGCTGCGCGCCGATCTTCTTCTCGTAGATCTGCCGCGGCCGGTCGGGATCGGAGACGTCGAAGACGCGGGTGGTGCCGTCCATGAAGGTGTCGACGAACAAGGTGCGGTCATCGGCCGAGAGGCTGATGTCGACCGGCACCGGAAGCTTCGCGGGGTCGCCGATCTCGGCCACCGGCTTGGCGCTCCAGGCGCCGGCGGCGTCCTCGCGCACCAGCCAGAGCTTCGAGGTCAGCGCGGTCGAAGTAAAGGCGTAGGTGTGCTGCGGCCCCCAGGCCCAGCGGATCTCCAGCGGCACCCCGGGCACGCTGAGCACGGTGCGGGGCTTCCTGGCGTGGAAGTCCCACAGCACCATCGTCTGGCCGAAGCGCTTCATCGCCTCGGCATCCTTCATCAGGTCGCCGAGGGGACGCATGTAATTGTCGAGCCCGGTGAAGGACGAGGTCAGCATCACGTTGCGGCGCGGCAGCACGCGGGCATCGTAGCCGTAGCCGTCCGCCGCGCCCTCGATCCGGGCGCCGTTCGGCTCCGCATCGGTCGGTAGCCAGTGCGTCGCGACGTACTCGCCCTCGTTCGAATACTCGACCAGAGCCGCCCGGCCGGTGCCGTCGCGGTTCGACAGGCTCGGGATCAGCATGCGGCCGGGCAGCGCGTAGGCGCCGTGCGGGCCGGCCGCGCCGCCGCTCCTCTCGACAAAGTCGTCGATCACCTTGACGAGGCGGGGCCTGGCCGGCTCGCTCGCGACGTCGAAGATGAAGATCCGGCTGTCCGACAGGCCGGCGGCCCAGAACTGGCGCCGGTCGTCGGTGAAGCCGCCGTGATGCGCCTCGTGCCGGCCGCCGACCGGGGCGGCATGGATCGGCTTGCCGAAGGTGGGCGAGGATTCTCGGGCATCGACCGTGACGAGCTTGTCCGAGCCGTCGCCCAGCCCCTCGACCCCGAGGGTCCAGACATAGACGAAATCCTCGATGCCGGTGATCTTCGCCATGTAGGGCGACTGGCAGGTCTCGTCGGCGCGCACAGGCAATACGGTCACCAGGGGCGATGCGGCGCACAGCATCGCAGCGATCCTGCGGCGTGGGATTGCACGGCGTCCCCGCATGGTTTCCTCCCCTCGCGCGCACGAGCGACATCACCGCGTATCCGCCGGACATATTTTACTGTTATAAGCGCTCCGGCGCAGAGAGCGACGCCGCCAAGATAGCGACCGTGTCCATGTTTTGCCGGTTATGCCTGGCTGTCAATCGATTGTATCAGTATAGCCGACCGCACCTCGGCAGATCGATCATTTTTCGATCGTTGCGTCGCAGCCAAGTTTTTACCGGACGCTCGGCGATGATGCCGACGTGCCGGGACCGATAAGGTCGTGCCGGCCCGCATCGTCCGGGCCGCGTCCCTTGCAGCTTCCCGCGCCGGTGGGCATCTGATGGGAATGACCCGCACGGCGTTGGACGACGACAGCCTCGCCCCCTTCCTGGCGGCCTTCTACGGGCGCGTCCGCGGCGATCCGCTCCTCGGCCCGGTCTTCGCGGCCGCGATTCCCGACGCCGACTGGCCGCGGCACATGGCGACGATCGAGGCCTTCTGGTCGTCGGTGCTGTTCAGGACGGGCCGCTACAAGGGCAATCCGTTCGGCCGCCACCAAGCCCTCGGCGTCCTGCGTCCGGAGCATTTCGCGCGCTGGCTCGCCCTGTTCCAAGAGACGGCGGCGGCGCATTTCACACCGGAGGACGTCGCCGCCCTGCTGGACCGGGCCGAGCGGATCGGCGCCAGCCTCAAGGCCGGCCTGTTCTTCCGTCCCGAGATTGCGGGAGCGCCCGATTCCGGAGCCGGACCGTCTGCCACCGGTGGACCTGCCACGTGAGCATCATGCTCGCCGCCATGAGGGCGGCGTGCAGGAGGTGGAGGCCCAGGGGCGAGTCGGTCATCGGAATCTTCCCTGCGGACGGAGCGTGCGCAACAGGGGTCGTGCTTGCAACAATTGGGCCCACCCTGGCCGCTCACCGCATCCCCGGTCTCACGACGTCAGCAGGACCCGCGCGGTAGCGGCACGGGCCAGGGTCGCGAGCATGTCGGTCTGGGTCACGATCCCCAGCACCCTGCGGTCCGGCGCGGTCACCACGACGGCGTGGGTGCGGCCGTCGGTCAGCGCCGGCACCAGCGCCACCGCCGGCTCGTCCGGCCCCGCGATCCGGGCCGCGGACATCGCCTGCGCGATGTCGCCCGCCGGTCCGCGGGTCAGCTCGCGCAAGCCGACGGTGCCGAGGAGGCGGCCGTCCTCGTTCACGACCGGCAGGATGCGGACATCGTGCCTGAACAGCAGCTCGACCGCCCGCGCGACCGGCGCGTCCACCGCGACGGTGACCACGTCGCGCGACATCACCTCGGCGCAGGTCAGCGTTCCGTGCGACCGCACGAGCGCCTTGTGCTCGACCTCGCGCAGCAGCCGGTCGAGGTCGGCGCGGTCGATGTCGAGGGTCTCGTCGAGGGCGAGCAGGGCCGCGTCGATGTCCTCGACGTGGAACCCGACGCGCACCGGAGCGGGCAGGTCGGTGGTAGCGTGCGGATTGGCCGGGCCGGAGGTCGGGACGTGTGGGTACTGGCGCCGGGCGAGCCGGTGGAAGACGATGCCGAGCCCCACCAGGATGAGCGAGTTGAGGCCGACCGGCACGAACGGGAACAGGAACCCGGACGAGGTGACCGCCGGACCGCCGATCAATGCGGTCAAAGCCGCGGCGCCGCCGGGCGGGTGAAGGCAGCGGGTGAGCGACATGACGGCGATGGCGACGGACACCCCGACGCCGATCGCCGCCACCGGATCGGGAATGAAATGCGCGGCGGTCACCCCGATCAGGGCCGAGAGCGTGTTTCCGCCGATGATCGACCAGGGCTGTGCCAGGGGGCTCGCGGGCACGGCGAAGAGCAGCACCGCGCTCGCGCCCATCGGCGCGACGATCGTCGGGATATGCGGCCCCTGGCCGACCATCCAGCCGCTGATCAGCCCGGTGAGGGCGATGCCTATCAGGGCGCCCAGGCAGGCGACGAGGCGATCGCGCAGGGTCGCGCCGGGCAGCATCGGCGGGAGCAGGGGCCTGACCAGCCGGCTCCCCCAGCGGCGACCATTGGAGCGCAACGGCCCGACGATCCCGGATAGGCGCGATGGTCCCCTCATACCGGCCGGCTTCCTCGACAAGGCGGAGCGTGACGGCGCCGGTCTCCCCGCGCCGATCGGCGCACCTCTACGAGCACCGCTTCAGCTTGCAAAGATTGACGGCACCATGCCCGTCATGACGGCATTCGATGGCCCGCGCGCAGGCGCGCTTCGCGATGGCCCGCCCGCCGCGTCACGTCTGCGCCCCCAGCTCGGACGACAGGCGCTCGGCCTCCTCGCGCAGCCGCGGGGCGAGGGTGCCGGCCCGCTCGGCGGTGAGGCGCGAGGACGGGCCCGACAGCGCCATGGCGCCGATCAGCCGGCCGCCGGCACCGAAGACCGGCATCGCCAGGGAGGCGACGTGCGGGTCGGTGATGCCCGAGCTGTAGAGCGGCAATTCGGGCTTCGCCTGCGCCGTCCGCTCGCCGAAGGCGGCCAGAACCTGGGCGATCGCCGATTGGTCCATCGGCCGCATGTCGCCCGGGCGCACGTTCATGCGCAAAGGGTAGGGCGAATCGGCCCGGAACAGGCATAGCCGCTGGTTCCCCCGGCGGATGTAGAACGACGCCGTCTCCAGGGATTCGGCCGCGAGCCGCTCCAGCACCGGGACCACCCGCTCCTCCAGCGCGAAGGATTGCTGGTAGACCGAGCCGATCCGCGCCGCCTCCACACCGAGGCGGTAGCGCCCGTCGTCGAGCCGCTCGATCAGGCCGAACTTCTCGAGCGAGATGCACAGCCGCATGATGGTGCTCTTCACGAGCTCCGTGCGCCGGGCGAGCTCCGTCAGTTCGAGCGCGTCGTCGCCGCGCTGGAACGCGGTCAGGACGGCCAGCACCCGCTCCGCCGAGGCGACGCCTTCGAGCTTGGGTCTCGGTCGGGCCTCTTTCGGCATCGTCTCACGCTCACTCACGGTTCCGGCGGGGCGGACGCCTCCCTTAGCGGTGCCGCGCGCCGCCGCCAAACGCCCGAGCCATCGGCCGCGAGCCCTGCGGCATTCGCGCATGCCGGCCCGCGCTTGACCCGTCCGGACGACGCGGCTACTCAAAATGAAACGCCGTTGCAAAATTATAGGGAGACGACGCCATGACGCGGGCAGGATCGGCACAGTCGGCATTCACGCCGCCCGATGCGGTCGACGAGCCGGCGCTGCATCGCAAGATGATGTGGCGCATCCTGCCGTTCCTGTTCGTCTGCTACGTGGTTAGCTACCTCGACCGCGTGAATGTCGGCTTCGCCGCGCTGACGATGAACAAGGATATCGGCCTCACGGCGACCGCGTTCGGCGTCGGCGCCGGCCTGTTCTTCTTCGGCTACTTCATCGCCGAGATCCCCAGCAACCTGATCATGATGCGCGTCGGCGCCCGGATCTGGATCGCCCGGATCATGATCACCTGGGGCTTGGTCTCGGCGGCGACCGCCTTCGTCACCGGTCCGGTGCAGTTCGGCATCGCTCGCTTCTTGCTGGGGCTCGGCGAGGCTGGCTTCGTGCCGGGCGTGTTCCTGTATCTCAGCCTGTGGTTCCCCTCGGCGGTGCGGGCGCGGGCGACCGCCCTGTTCCTGCTCGGCATCCCGGTCGCCAACATCATCGGCTCGCCCATCTCGGGGGCGCTGATCCAGGTCGAGGGTTTCGGGCTCAAGGGCTGGCAGTGGCTCCTGATCCTCGAGGCGCTGCCGGCGGTGGCTCTGGGCATCGCCTGCCTGTTCGTCCTGACCGACCGGCCCGAGAAGGCGGCCTGGCTGACGCCCCCCGAGCGCGACGCCCTCGTGGCGAAGCTCGCGGCCGAGAAGGCTTTGATCGAGCAGAAGCACAAGATGACGCTCGCCCAGGCGCTGCGGAACTGGCGCGTGCTGATGCTCGCCTGCATCAACTTCTGCGCCATCGTCGGCTCGCTCGGCATCGGCCTGTGGCTGCCGCAGATCATCAAGCAGCTGGGGCTCGCCACCTCCCTCGTCGGAGTGGTGACGGCGATCCCCTACATCTGCGGCGCGGTTGCGATGGTGGTGTGGGGCCGGATGTCCGACCGCGGCAGCGACCGGACGATCTACCCGGCGATCTCGCTCCTCGTCGGCGCCGCCGCGCTGATCGCCAGCGCCTTCACCCCCTCGCCCTTCCTCACCATCGCGGCGCTCTGCGTGGCGGTGATGGGCATCAACTCCTTCGTCGCCACCTTCTGGGCGGTGCCCTCCAGCTTCCTCACCGGGCGGGCCGCCGCCGGCGGGATCGCCATGATCGTCTCGATCGGCAATCTCGGAGGCTTTGCCGGGCCGTACATGATCGGCCTGGTGCGCGACCTCTCGGGCGGCTTCACCGCGCCGCTGGTGGCGGTCGGCCTCTGCCTGCTCGCCGGCGCCGCCCTGATGCTCGCCTTCGGCCGGCGCGCCCGCCGCGCCGACCTGCCCGCCGCGATCCCGGCCTGACGCCGGGACCTTGAAGCGGAAAGCCCGACACCATGATCCCGCGCCTGCCTTCCAAGCCCGAGACGGCGTCGCTCCACGCGGCCTTCTGCGCCGAGCTGCGGGCGCGGGGCTTCGCCGGCGACCTGTCCCTGTCGCCCGCCGACCGCACCGTGCTGGCGACCGACAACTCGATCTACCAGCTCACGCCGCAAGCCGTCGCCTTCCCGCGCGAGCGCGACGACCTCGTGCTGATCGCCAAGCTCCTGGCGGAGGACCGCTTCGCGGAGATCCGGATCGCCCCCCGCGGCGGCGGCACCGGCACCAACGGCCAGTCCCTCACCGACGGCCTCGTGGTCGATTGTTCGCGGCACATGAACCGCATCCTGGCGATCGATCCGGCCGCCCGCACGGTCCGGGTCGAGGCCGGCGTCGTCAAGGACCAGCTCAACGCGGCGCTCAAACCCTACGGGCTATTCTTCGCCCCCGAGCTCTCGACCTCGAACCGCGCCACGATCGGCGGCATGATCTCGACCGATGCGTGCGGCCAGGGCTCCTGCCTCTACGGCAAGACCCGCGACCATGTGCTGGCGCTGACCACGATCCTGTCCGACGGCACGGTCTGGCACTCCGAGCCCTTGGACGAAGCCGGGCTCGACGCGGCGAAGGCTCAGGCTGGCCGGGCCGGCGCGATCCACCGGGAGGTCGACCGGCTCCAGCGCGAGAACGCGGCGCTCATCGCCGAGCGGTTTCCCCCGCTCAACCGCTGCCTCACCGGCTACGACCTCGCCCATATTCGCCGCGCCGATGGGCGGTTCGACCTCAACGCGGTGTTGTGCGGCTCGGAGGGCACGCTCGGCCTCATCGCGGAGGCGACGCTCGCCGTCCTGCCGCTGCCGAGCCACAGGGCTCTCGTCGTCCTGCGCTACGGGAGCTTCGACGCGGCGCTCCGCGACGCGCGGGCGCTGGCGGGGAGCGGGGCAGCCTCGATCGAGACGGTCGATTCGACGGTGCTGGCGCTGGCACAGGGCGATCCCGTCTGGGACGGCGTCGCGGCCTACTTCCCCGAGGATGCGGGCGAGCGTGCCCGCGGCGTCAACCTCGTCGAGTTCGTCGGCGATGGCGAAGCCGCGGTCGAGGCGGCACTCGCCCGCCTCACCGCGACCCTCGACTTAGACGGATCCGCGGCCGGGCGGCGCGGCTACACGGTGGCGCGGGGCGAGGCCGAGGTCGGCCGCCTCTGGACGATGCGCAAGAAGGCGGTCGGCCTCCTCGGCAACCGCAAGGGCGAGGCGCGTCCGATCGCCTTCGTGGAGGACACCGCGGTTCCGCCGGAGCACCTCGCCGACTTCATCGCCGAGTTCCGCGGCGCCCTCGACCGGCGCGGCCTCGACTACGGCATGTTCGGCCACGTCGATGCCGGCGTGCTGCACGTACGCCCGGCGATCGACATGAAGGCGCCCGGCGCCGAGGCCCTGGTGCGCGCGGTCACCGAGGAGGTCGTCGCGCTGACGCAGAAATACGGCGGGCTCCTGTGGGGCGAGCACGGCAAGGGCGTGCGCTCCGAGTTCTCGCCAAAAGTGTTCGGCCCGCTCTACCCGGTGCTCCAGGCGGTGAAGGCCGCCTTCGACCCGAGGAACCAGTTCAATCCGGGCAAGATCGCGGCCCCCGCGGGCGGCGCGCTCCTCACCATCGACGGCGTGCCGACCAAGGGCGGCCACGACCGGGCGATCCCGCCCGCGGTCCGGGCCGCCTACGACGAGGCGCTGCATTGCAACGGCAACGGCGCCTGCTTCTCCTGGGATCCGGACGAGGCGATGTGCCCGTCCTGGAAGGGCACGCGGGAGCGCCGGCACTCGCCCAAGGGCCGCGCCCAGCTGATGCGCGAGTGGCTGCGCCGCCTCGCCGAGCAGGGCTTCGACCCGCCGGCGGAGGCCCTGGCCTCGCGCGCGCAGGCTGCCTGGCGCAGCTTCCCGGCCCGCCTCGCCGCGACCCTGCGGCGGCGGGACGATTTCTCCCATGAGGTACACGAGGCGATGGCCGGGTGCCTCGCCTGCAAGTCGTGCACGGGCTTGTGCCCGATCAAGGTCGACGTCCCGACCTTCCGGGCGAAATTCCTCGAACTCTACCACGGCCGCTACCTGCGGCCCCTGCGCCACTACGCCATCGCGGCCCTGGAGCCGCTGGCCCCCTGGCTCGCCCGCGTGCCGCGGATCGTCAACGCCGCGACGCGGCTCGGGGCGGGGAGGGCGGTCGGGCTCGTCCATGCCCCGACCCTGTCGGGCATCGATCTCGGTCGGGAGATGGCGTGCCGCGGCGTCGCCCTCGCCGATCCGGGCGCGCTGGCGCGGCTCACCCCCGCCGAGCGGCTGGCGAGCGTCGTCGTGGTGCAGGACGCCTTCACCAGCCACTACGACACGCCGGTCCTGCTGGCCCTGCTCGACCTCCTGATCGGCCTCGGCATCCGGCCCTGGCTCGCGCCCTACCGCCCGAACGGCAAGCCGCTGCACGTCCACGGCTTCCTCAGGGCGTTCGAACGGGTGGCGGCCGCGAACGCCGCCGACCTCGACACGATCGCCGCGACCGGCATCGCGCTGATCGGCCTCGACCCGTCGATGACGCTGACCTACCGGTCGGAGTACCGGCAGGCCCTGCCGGGCCGCGACCTGCTGCAGGTCCGCCTCGTCCAGGAATGGCTCGCCGCGCGCCTCGACGGCGTCACGCCCGCGCCCGCCGGCGAGCCCTACTGGCTCCTGCCGCACTGCACCGAGCGGGCGACGGCGCAGGCCGCCGTGGCGGAATGGGCGGGCGTCTTCCGGGCGCTGGGCCTGCGCCTCGCCGTTCTGCCCTCCGGCTGCTGCGGCATGGCCGGCACCTACGGTCACGAGGCCGAGAACCGGGCGACCTCCGAGCGCATCTACGGCCTCAGCTGGGCCAAGCCCGTGGCCGAGAAGGGCCGGACCGGCCGCCTCCTCGCCGACGGCTATTCTTGCCGCTCGCAGGCCAAGATCATCGACGGCGTGCGGCTGCCGCACCCGGTCGAGATCCTGCGCGACCACCTCGCGACAAGAAATCCCGCGCCCCGCCTCGTCGAGGCGGTGCGCTGAACCTGACATCACAGGAGATCATCATGACGGAGCGCACGCAATTCAGGCTCGGCCTCGTCGGCTACGGCGAGATCGGCAGCACCCTCGGGGCCGGCCTGCGCGGCGCCGGCCTGGAATCCATCGCCTGCTACGACAAGTACGCCTTCGACGGCCCCTATGCCGCCCTGATCCAGGGCCGGGCGCGGGAGGCCGGGGTCACCCTGGTGCGCTCGAACGCCGCGCTCGCCGAGGCCGCCGACCTGATTGTCAGCGTGACCCCCGGCGTCGCCTCGGTCGAGAGTGCCGAGGCTTTCGCGCCGGTGCTGACGGACCGCCACACCTTCCTCGACTTCGCCTCCGCCACCCCGAAGGTGAAGCAGGCGGTCGCCGAGCGGCTCTCCGCCACCGGCGCGCTCCTCGGCGACGGCTCGATCGAGGGCACGCCGCTGCACGGCTATTCCATGCGGATGCTGTCGAGCGGGCCCGCCGGCGAGCGGGTGCGCGACCTCCTGGTGCCCTGGGGCATGCAGATCGAGTTCACCGGCCCGACCCTCGGCACGGCGTCCGGCATCAAGATCCTGCGCTCGGTCCTGATCAAGGGCATCGAGGCCCTGCACGACGAGATGCTGCTCGCCGCGCGCCAATACGGCATCGACGAGATCGTGCTCGCCTCCGCCTCGAAGACCCTGAATCGTCCCTGGATGGACACGGTCAAGAGCCTCACCCCGTCGGGCGTCATCCACGCCAAGCGCCGGGCCGAGGAGCTGGAGATGTCGGCCGAGGCGGTCGCCGATTCGGGCGTCGAGCCGATCATGGCCCGCGCCATCGCCCAGCGCCTGCGCTGGAAGGAGAGCCTCGGCCTCAAGGACCATTTCGGCGGCATCGTGCCCGGCACCTACCAGGAGGCGCTGGAGGCTATGGCGGAGAAGGCGGGGCTGCAGGCTAAGAAGTAATCCTGATCGATTGCTGATCAGAACCAGTTCTCCACCGAGATATTTCATATCCTCCATCGTCATTCCGGGGCCGCGCAGCGGAGCCCGGAATCCAGAAAGGCTGAGTTCTTCAGAACAAAGCGGACAGTGTTCCGCTTCATCCTGCCCCACCTGAGTGTCTGGATTCCGGGCTCCGCTGCGCGGCCCCGGAATGACTGAGTGGGGAGCAGGATCGTCGAGCCCATCGCACAGCCTGCAACCACGGAAAGCACCCCATGTCCATCGGCTTCAAGATCCATCCCCGCACCCGCACGGTCGACGCCGCCACGGTCGAAAAATTCAAGGCGATCGCGGTCGCCAACATCAGCGACTCGATGGGGCGCATGACGCATGGCGGGCCGCGGCTTCGGCCGATGCATGCCGGCGGCGTGCTCTGCGGCGTCGCACTGACCGTGAAGTCGCGCCCGGGCGACAACCTCATGGTCCATGCCGCCCTCAACCGCGTGAAGCCGGGCGACGTAATCGTCGTCGATGCGGGCGGCGACCTGACCAACGCGATCCTCGGCGAGCTCATGCTCTCGCATGCCCAGCAGGTCGGCTGCGCGGGCGTGATCGTCGACGGCGCCGTCCGCGACTTCGGTTGGATCAAGGCGAACGCCTTTCCGGTCTACGCCGCCGGCGTGACCCATCGCGGGCCGTACAAGAGCGGTCCCGGCGAGGTGAACGGCACGATCGCCATCGACGGGATGGTGATCGAGCCCGGCGACCTGATCGTCGGCGACGACGATGGCTTCGTCTGCGTGCCGTACGACCTCACGGAAACGGTTTTCGCCGCAGCCGACAAGAAGCAGCAGGGCGAGGCCAAGACCATGGCGGCGATCAAGGCCGGCACCGTCGACCGCTCGTGGGTCGAGCGCGAACTCGAGAAGGCCGGCTGCGAAGGCCTCTGATCGTCAGACAAGACCAAGAACGGGAGGACGGGACGTGAGCGCCACCACAGACGACAATCAGACCCTCGAAGCGACGACCATGCGCCGGGTGATCCTCCGGCTCGTGCCGTTCCTGATGGTCTGCTACTTCTTCGCCCTGCTCGACCGGGTGAACGTCGGCTTCGCCGCCCTGCAGATGAACCACGATCTCGGGCTGACGCCGGCGATGTTCGGTTTCGCCGCGAGCCTGTTCTTCGTCTCGTACTTCCTGGTCGAGGTGCCGAGCAACTTGGCGCTGCAACGCGTCGGGGCGCGGCGCTGGATCGCCCGGATCATGATCACATGGGGCCTGGTGACGATGGGCATGGCGCTCGTTGTCGGGCCATATTCGCTCTACGCGATGCGCTTCGTCCTGGGTGCGGCCGAGGCCGGGTTCTTCCCGGGCGCGATCCTCTACCTGACCTACTGGTTGCCGAGCCGCTACCGGGCCCGGGTGCTCGCCACCTTCACCGTCTCGATCCCGCTCGCGACCTTTTTGGGCTCGCCGCTCTCGGTCACGCTGCTCGAACTCGACGGTCTCCTCGGCCTGCGCGGCTGGCAGTGGCTGTTCGTGCTGGAGGGCCTGCCGACCGTGCTGCTCGGCATCGCCTGCCTATTCGTGCTCACCGACAAGCCGAAGGACGCGACCTGGCTCAAGCCCGCCGAGCGCGACTGGCTGGTGTCCCGCCTCGCGACGGAGGCCGCGGGCAGGACGCCGGTCGGCCACATCTCGCTCTGGGGCCTGGCGCGCAACAAGTACTTCCTCACCATGGCGCTGGTCTGCGCCGGCGCCTCGGCCACCGGCAGCACGCTCTCGGTGTGGCAACCGCAGATCATCAAGTCGTTCGGGCTCACGAATCTCCAGACCGGCTTCGTCAACTCGGTGCCCTACGGCATCGCCACGGTGCTGATGATCCTGTGGGGCCGCCACTCGGACCGCCGCGCCGAGCGCACCTGGCACACCGCGATCCCGCTGCTTCTCGCCGGCATCGGGCTCGCCGCCCTCAACCTCGCCGGCGGCCTCACGATGACGATCGTGGCGGTCTCGTTCGCGCTCGTCGGCGCCTACGCCTTCAAGGGGCCGTTCTGGGCGCTCTCAGCCGGGTGGCTCTCGGCCGGGACGCTCGCGGCGGGCCTCGCCGGCATCAACGCCATCGCCAACCTGATCGGCGGCGGCCTGATGGTGAACATCGTCGGCCTGGTGAAGACCGCGACCGGCAGCTTCGCCCTCGGCCTTCTCCCCGTCGCGCTCCTCGACGTCGCCGCGGCGGTCAGCGTGCTGGCGATCAGCCGCTCGCATGCCCGCGCGGTGCGGGCACAGGCCGTGGTGGCCTGACCTCCCGAACACGAATTTCCGAGGTCCGCGATGTTCTTCTCTCCCCCGCCAATCGTCACGGCCGAGACCTTCACCCGCCTGCCAGACCGTTACCGCAAGCCCAAGCCCACCGCCTGGGCCGACGCCAACCGCGGCGGCGAGGCGATCGATTCCTTCCTCGAAGGCCCGGTCTTCGATCGCCAGGGCCGGCTCTACGTCACCGACATCCCGCACGGCCGGATTTTCCGCATCGATCCGGCCGGGGCCTGGGACCTCGTCGCCGAGTATGACGGCTGGCCGAACGGCGTGAAGATCCATCGCGACGGGCGGATCTTCATCACCTGCTACAAGCGGGGGATCATGCGGCTCGATCCCGATTCGGGCTCGGTGACGCCGTTCCTGGAGAATGCCGGGTCGGAGGGGTTCCGGGGCGTCAACGACCTCACCTTCGCGGCGAACGGCGACCTCTACTTCACCGACCAAGGCCAGACCGGCCTGCAGGACCCGACGGGCCGCGTCTACCGCCTGCGCGCCTCCGGCGAGCTGACCTGCCTGATCGACACCGTGCCGAGCCCGAACGGCATCGTGATCGACACCGCGATGAAGAACCTGTTCGTCGCCGTCACCCGGGCGCAGCAGGTCTGGCGCATCCCGCTGAACGGCAGCGGCCTCGTCGCGAAGGTCGGCGTCTTCGCCCAGCTCCACGGCGGGATGGGCGGGCCGGACGGCATCGCCCTCGACGAGGAAGGCTGCCTGATCGTCGCCCATACGGGCTTCGGCTCGATCTGGCGCCTGTCGCCGGTGGCCGAGCCGCTCCTGCGGGTGAAGTCCCACGCCGGCATCTCGACCACCAATATCGCCTATGGCGGGCCGGACCGGACGACGCTGTTCATCACCGAGTCCGCCACGGGCACCATCCTGACGGCGCCGATGCCGGCTCCGGGCCAGGCCCTGTTCTCGCACGCCTGAGGAACCCGATGACCGAGATGACGCGGCGCGACCACCTCGCGCTTCTGGCGGCCGGGCTCGCGCTCGGTGCCGGCCCGGCGGCGGCCCAGGCCGTGCGCTGGTCCGCCGGCGCGGAGCGCCCCCGGATCGCCGTCCCGGCGAACGCCACCGATTGCCACCACCACATCTACGACGCCCGTTTTCCCGCGGCGCCGGCGGCCACCCTGCGACCGCCGGACGCGAGCGTCGACGATTACCGGGCCCTGCAGCGCCGCCTCGGCCTTACCCGCAACGTCGTGGTGCAGCCCTCGACCTACGGCACCGACAACCGGCTGCTGGTCGAATCGCTGAAAGCCTTCGGGCCGAGCGCGCGCGGCGTCGCGATGCTCGACGCGAGCGTCGCGCCGGACGAGCTGCGCCGCCTCGACACGGCCGGCATCCGCGGCGTGCGCTTCGGCACGCGCCTGCCGGGCGGCGCACCGATCGCCGATCTCGAACCGGTCGCCCGCAAGATCGCCGATCTCGGCTGGCACATCCAGCTCGTCTCCGAGGGTGAAACGATCGTCACGCTGAAGGACGTGCTGGAGCGCCTAGCTGTCCCGGTGGTGTTCGACCATATGGGCCACCTGCCCGAGCCGGCCGGGCCCGACCATCCGGCCTTCCGGGTGATCGCCGACCTGATCGCGACGCGCGGCGCCTGGGTGAAGCTCACCGGCGCCTACATCCTGTCGAAGTCCGGCCCGCCGGCTTACGCCGATCGCGGCCGGCTCGCCCGCGCCTACGTCGCCCTCGCGCCCGAGCGGCTGGTCTGGGGCTCCGACTGGCCGCACCCGACGGCGCCGGCCGAGGCCAAGCCCGACGATGCCGGGCTCCTCGACCTCCTGGCGGAGTGGGCGCCCGATCCGACCGTCCAGGCCAAGATCCTCGTCTCGAACCCGGCCCGGCTCTACGGCTTCTGAGCGCGGCCCGCCCCTCATCATCGGGAGACCATTGTGAGAGCATTCACCCTGTCGCGGCGCGACATTCTGCAGGCGACCGCGACCGGCGCAGCACTCGTCGGGCTGCGGGGCCGCGAGGCCTTCGCGCAAGGCGCCGTGCCGTTCTCCGCCGGCACCGAGCCGTCGAAGACGGCGGTGCCGCTGAACGCCTGCGACTCGCACATCCACATCTTCTCGACGCGCTTTCCCGCTTCGCCGCACTGGAAGGGCCAGCCGGTCGCCGACAGCGACGTCGCGGCCTACCGCCTGTTCCAGACGCGCATCGGGACCAGTCGCACGGTCGTCGTCACCCCGTCGACCTACGGCATCGACAACCGTGCCACCCTCGACGGGGTGGCGCAGCTCGGCGCCGCCGCCCGCGCCGTCGTGGTCGTCGATCTCGACGTGACCGAGGCCGAGCTCAAGGACATGGCCGCCCGGGGCGCTGTCGGCATCCGGGTGAACTTCGTGACGCCGCAATCCTGGGGCGTCACCACGGCGGAGCGCCTGGAGACGATGGCCCGGAAGGTCCAGCCCCTCGGCTGGCACGTCCAGGTCTACATGACCGGTGACCAGATCGCCGACCATGCCGAGGTCCTGGCGCGCCTGCCGACCCCGCTGGTGATCGACCATCTCGCCCGCCTGCTGCCGGGGCAGGGGCTCGACCACCGCGCCGTCCCGGTCGTCCGCAGGCTCCTCGACAACGGCCGGACCTGGATGAAGCTGTCGGGCGCCTACCTCAACACCACAAGTGGTCCACCGGCCTACGCGGACGCGACCCCTATCGCCAAGCTGTTCGCGAAGGCGGCGCCGGAGCGCATGGTTTGGGGCAGCGACTGGCCCCATCGCGGCGAGAAGCACATGCCGGACGATGCCGGCCTGTTCGACCTCCTGGCCGAGTGGGCTCCGAGCGAGGCCGCGCGGCAGCGCATCCTCGTCGACAACCCGGCGACGCTCTACGACTTCGGACGATCGTGACCGGCGGGCGGGGCGATATCCTCCGCTTCGGCAGGCGAGGGCGCCTGAACGCGACGAAGCCCGCCAAGCGTGAGCTCGGGCGGGCTTCGTCGTGAGGGTCGTGACGAGGGAGGGTGTACGTGCTTGGCAGGTCTGGCGGTGACCGACTCTCCCGTGTCTTGAGACACAGTACCATAGGCGCTGGGGCGGTTAACGGCCGAGTTCGAGATGGGA
>NZ_JBEXZS010000267.1:0-72117 GCF_040593685.1 Methylobacterium sp. EM32
GGCGCGGGGTGGAGCAGCCCGGTAGCTCGTCAGGCTCATAACCTGAAGGTCACAGGTTCAAATCCTGTCCCCGCAACCAACACGACGAGAAAGCCCGTCAGCGATAGCTGGCGGGCTTGTTCGCGTTCAGGCCGACGTCACCCCTCGATGAGTGCGATCTCTCGCTCGTGTGTCAGAGCCTGCATTACGGAGGGGCGTGCCCTGATCCGCTCGACGTAGGAGGGCAGGGCGGGCCACCGGTCGAGCACGATCGAGACGCCGGCACCTCGGCGAGCGCGCGGGCCACTTGCACGCGATCCGCCGGGAGGCGCGCGTCGGGCAGCGAGAAGGCCGGATCGCTGCGCTTCGCCGCCTTCCCCAGCGTGTTCGCGACGGTGCTGCTGCCGCTCCTGCGGCGGTTCCGGAGCCGCTACCCCGAGGTCGCGCTGGTGGTGCTCGAAACCGACGATCGCGAGGTGGAAACGTGGTTGGCCGAAGGGTCGGTCGATCTCGGCGTCGTCCTCAACCCGGCAGCCGACAGCGACGCGATTCCTCTCGGGCAGGATGCCTGGATCGCGCTGCTGCCCGCGGCTCGTCCTCTCGCGCGGCACCGTGAGATGACGCTCGATCGCCTTGCCGCCGAGCCGTTCGTGCTCGCGACGGGAGGGTGCCACCTCCATGCCGGGGCGCTGATGCGCGCCTCCGGCCTATCGCTCGCCGATATCTGCATCGAGGTCCGCGACTGGGCCAGCGCCATCGCGCTGGTGCGGGAGGGCACCGGCGTCGGCATCGTTCCGGAATCGATGCTGCCCGAGAGCCGGAAGGGATTGAAGGCCGTCGCCTTGGCGCCCACGATCTCGCGCGGCTTCGGGCTCCTGGCGTCACCCACCCGGAGCCCGTCGCGCGCCGCGACGCTGTTTCTCGATCTGGCGCGTCAGGCGTGAGTGACGGCCGCCGAGCTGTCGGCCTTCTTCTGCGGCTGGATCCGGTACCAGCCGACATAGAGCGCCGGCAGGAAGAACAGGGTCAGGAAGGTCGCCGCGATGATGCCGCCGATCATCGCGTAGGCCATCGGTCCCCAAAACACCTCGCGGGCGATCGGCACCATGCCGAGGCTCGCGGCGGCGGCGGTGAGCAGGATCGGGCGCATGCGGTGGCAGGTCGCCTCCACCACCGCGTCCCACGGGCTCATCCCCTCGGCCTCGAACTCGTCGATCTGGCTGACGAGGATCACGGCGTTGCGGATGATGATGCCGATCAGCGCCAGGATGCCGAGGATCGCCACGAAGCCCATCGGCGCGCCCGAGGGCAGCAGGGCCGCGACGACGCCGATCAGGCCGAGCGGCGCCACGCTCGAGACCAGGAAGAGCTTCTGGATGCTCTGGAGCTGCACCATCAGGAAGAACGCCATCACCAGCAGCATCACCGGCACCACCGCGGCGATCGGGCCCTGGCCCTTGGCGCTCTCCTCCACCGCGCCGCCGGTCGCGAGGTCGTAGCCGGCGGGAAGCTCCGAGCGGAACTGCGCCATGGCGGGTTCGAGCGCCGAGACGACCGTCGGCGGCTGGGTCGCGTCGGTGATGGCGGCGCGCACCGTGATGGTCGGCATCCGGTCGCGGCGCCAGACGATCGGCTGTTCGAGGTCGTAGTGGATCTTCGCGAAGGCCAGCAGCGGCACCGTCGCGCCGCCCGCGGTCGGCACCTGCAGGCTCTGGAGCGTGTCGACCGAGCGGCGCTCCGGCCCCTGCGCCCGGCCGATCACGTCGACGAGGTAGATCGCGTCGCGGACCTGGGTGATCGTGGTGCCGCCGACGACCCCGTTGAGGATGCCGGCGATGTCCTGCGAGGTCACGCCGAGCTGGCGCGCCTTGTCCTGCAGGATCTCGACCCGCAGCACCTTGCCGGGCTCGTTCCAGTCGAAGGTCGGCAGGCCGACATGCGGGTTCTGCGCCACCACGTTGGCGAGCTTGAGGGCCTGAGCCCGCACCACCTGCAGGTCGGGGCCGCTGATCCGGTACTGGATCGGCCGGCCGACCGGGGGGCCGAGGTCGAGGGGATGGACGAACACGTCGGTGCCGACGAAGTCGCGCCGGGCGAGCTCGTTCAGCCGCGCCATGGTGCGGTCGCGGGCCTCGAGCGACACGGTCTCGATCACGATCTGGCCGAAGAACGCGTTCTGGAGCTGCTGGTCGAGCGGCAGGTAGAAGCGGATCGCGCCCTGGCCGACATAGGAGCTCCAGCGCTTGATCTCGGGGTCGCCCTTCAGCGCGGCCTCGAACGTGTCCATCTGCGCCCGCGTCTCGGCGATGCTCGCGTTCTGCGGCAGCGTCAGGTCGACCAGCACCTCGGGCCGGTCGGAGGAGGGGAAGAACTGCTGCTGCACGTGGCCCATGCCGACGACCGCGAGCGCCAGCATGCCGATGCAGACCGCGACCGTGATCCAGCGGAAGCGCATCGCCGGCAGCAGCAGGGCCCGGAAGGCGGCGAGCAGGCGGCTTGGGCGGTCGTGGTGGCCCTTCATGGTCTTCGGCAGGATTTTTACGCCGATGAGCGGCGCGAACAGCACCGCCACGACCCAGGACACGAGGAGCGAGGCCGCGATCACCACGAACAGCGAGTATGTGTACTCGCCCGCCGCCGAGCCGTTGAAGCCGATCGGCAGGAAGCCCGCGACGGTGACGAGCGTGCCGGTGAGCATCGGGAAGGCGGTCGAGGTGTAGGCGAAGGTCGCGGCCTTGTGCAGGCTGTCGCCGGCCTCCAGCCGCGCAACCATCATCTCGACGGTGATCATCGCGTCGTCGACGAGGAGGCCCAGCGCGATGATGAGGGCGCCGAGGGAGATGCGCTGCAGCGTGACCCCCATCACGTCCATGACGACGAAGACGATGGCCAGCACCAGCGGGATCGAGAACGAGACGACGAGGCCAGCCCGCACCCCGAGGCTCAGGAACGACACGACGAGCACGATCACCACCGCCTCGACGAGGGCCTTGGTGAAGCCGCCGACCGCCTCCTCGACGATGCGCGGCTGATCCGAGACGAGGTGGATGCCGACGCCGACCGGCAATTCGGCCTCGACCTGGCGCATCCGCGTCTTCAGCGCCTCGCCAAATTCGAGCAGGTTGCCGCTCTGCTGCATGGCGATGGCGAGCCCGATCGCCGGCTTGCCGTTGTAGCGAAAGAGCGACTGGGGCGGGTCGGCGTAGCCGCGCTCGATCTCGGCGACGTCGGAGAGGCGGAAAAAGCGGTCGTTGACCCGCAGGTTGATGGCCTTCAGGCTGTTCTCGTCGGTGAACTGGCCGCCGACGCGGACCGAGACCCGCTCCGGCCCGGCCTGGATCACGCCGGACGGCGCCACCGCGTTCTGCGCCTGCAGGCTCTTGATCAGCGACTGCACGTCGACGCCGAGGCCGGCGAGCTTGCGGGTCGAGAAGTCGAGGGAGATCACCTCGTCCTGGGCGCCGATGATCTGGGTCTTGCCGATGCTCGGCACCTTGATGATGCGGGTGCGCACCGTCTCGACGTAGTCGCGCAACTGTCGCATCGACAGCCCGTCGGCCGTGAAGGCGTAGACGTTGCCGAACACGTCGCCGAACTCGTCGTTGAAGAACGGGCCCTGCATGCCCTGCGGGAAGGTGCCCTTGATGTCGCCGAGCCGCTTGCGCACCTGGTAGAACAGCCACGGGATCGTCTTCGGCGGCGTCGTCTCGCGCAGGTTGACGAACACCGTCGCCTGGCCGGGCGTCGTGTAGCTCCGCGTGTAGTCGACCGCGTTGATCTGCTGCAGCTCCTTCTCGATCCGGTCGGTGACCTGGTCGAGGGTGTCGGCGATGGTGGCGCCGGGCCAGCTCGCCTGCACCACCATGGTCTTGATCGCGAAGGCCGGGTCCTCCTCGCGGCCGAGCTTGCGGTAGGACATCGCGCCGGCGACGATCGCCACGACCATCAGGAACCAGACGAAGGAGCGGTGCGACAGCGCCCATTCGGAGAGGTTGAACGACTTCATCGGGCGCGGCCTCGCGCTGGAACGGAGTGGATCGGCGGGCCGCGTCGGGCCGCGCGTCGGAAATTCAGAGCAGACCGGAGGCCGCGAGGCGCACCGCCTGGCCGTCCTTGAGGCTGTGGACGCCCGCGGTCACCACGGTCTCCCCGGCCTTCAGACCGTCGGCGAGCGTCACCGCGTCGTCGTCGCGCGCGACCACCGCCACGTCGCGGCGCGAGACCGTCTTGCCGTCGGGCGCGACCACCCAGACGCTGGTGCGGTTCTCGGCCTCGAGCAGAGCGGTCGCCGGCAGGGTGATGCGCGGTCGCGTGGGCCGTTCGAGGGCGACCGTGATGGTGGTGCCGAGCCGGAACGCCTCGGGCGGGTCGACGAGGGTCATGCGCACCCGGCGGGTGCGGGTCGCCGGGTCGGCGAGCGGCCCGATCTCCCGCACCTTGCCGGTGGTGGTGATGGTCGGGGCGGCCTGCAACGTCACGGTGAAGGTAGTGCCGGCCGTGATGCCGGCCATCAGCCCGTCCGGGATGTCGACCACCGCCTCGCGGATGTCGGGGCGGGCCACCGTCACCACGGCCTGGCCGGCGCTCACCACCTGGCCGATCTCGGCGTTCCAGGCCGTCACCACCCCGTCGACATCGGCCTTCAGGGTGGCGTAGCCGAGCTCGTCGGTCGCCTTCTGCAGGGCGGCCCTGGCCTGGGCCAGGCGCGCCGCCGCGGTGTCGCGGCTCGCCACCGCGCTGTCGAGGGCGGCTTGCGTGACGTTGCCGCCCTCGAACAGGGTGCGCTGGCGGGTCTCGACGGCGCTGGCATTGGCGAGCTGCGCCTCAGCGTCGGTGACGTCGGCCCGCGCCCGGGTGACGGCGAATTGCAGCACCGTGGGATCGAGGGCCGCGAGCCGCGCGCCCTTCGGCACGAGGTCGCCGACATAAACGTCGCGGGCCACCATCCGCCCCGGCACCCGGAATCCGGCCTGCGTTTGGTAGCGCGGCTCGACCGTGCCGGCGAAGGGGCCGAAAGTCTCGGCGGTGCGGATCTCGACCTTGGTGGTGAGGACCGGGCGTACGGGGGGCGGCGCCTCGGCCTCCTTCGCCTGGCAGGCCGCCAGGGCGACGAGGACGACGAGAGCGGGAACGTGCCTCATGGAGCGTCCCCCCCGACCACCGCGACCTTCTGGCCGGGGCGCAGGAGCTGGATGCCGGCCACCACCACCCGCTCGCCCGGCGCGATGCCGTCCGCCAGCACGATGGCCGAGCCGGCGTAGCGCTCGATCGCGACGGTCTTGGGCGCCACGGTGCCGCGTCCCGGATCGAGCACCCAGACTGCCGGCTTGTCCTGCCAGCGGAACAGCGCGCTCCAGGGCAGGCTCACCGAGGGCTTGGCCCGGAAGCGGCCGAGGCCCGCCACCGTGGCGCCGAGCGACATCTCCGGCGGCACCTTGGCGAGGCCGATCTTCACCCGCACGCCGCCGGAGGACGGATCGACCGCCGGCGAGATTTCTCGCACCGTGCCGGTGGTGCGCACCCGCGGATCGGACAGGAGGATGATCTCGACGGTCTTGCCCTCCGGCGGCTCGGCGAGCAGGGTCTCGGAGACGATGAACACCGCGTCCCGCGGCCCGTCCTGGGCCAGGGTGAACACGGTCTGGCCCGACTGCACGACCTGGCCGGCCTCGGCGTTGCGCGCCGTGATGATGCCGGCGACCCCGGTCTTCAGCTCGGTGTAGGAGAATTGCTCGCGGGCATTGCCCAGAGCCGCCTTGGCCGACTCGACCGAGGCCTGGGTTGTGCGGAGGGTCTGCTCGGCCTGGTCGTAGGCGGTGCGGGTGGTGTAGCCGCTGCGCATCAGCGATTGCTGGCGCTCGAAGCTCACCTTCGCCTGGGTCAGCAGGGCCTCGGCCGAGGCGAGGGCGGCCTGTGCGGTGTCGACGTTGACCTGCTGCTCCTGCGGCTCGAGCCGGGCCAGCACCTGATCGGCGGTGACGTGCTCGCCGACCTCGACCAGACGCTCCTGGATCTTGCCGCTGACCCGGAACGCGATGTTGCTCAGGAACTTGGCCTGGACGTCACCGGTCAGCACGACCTGCTCGGCGACCGGCACGAGCGCGGCGGTGACCACCCGGACCTGGGCCAGGGCGGACGTCGACGCTTCTCTCGGTGCCTCGTCCTTGGCCGGAAAGGGCGCCTCGGCGAGCGCCGGGCTCGCGAGGAGCAGGGCGGCCAGGCAGGCGGCGCCCCGCGGGATCGGGGTGGGTCTCATGAGGGTCGCGCGCACCGATCGGGCCTGCAGTCACGATATCGTAGAGGAAGGGCGAGCAGAAACAACGTGAAGGAGCGGCCGCGAGGGGGCGGATGCGGCCGCTCCTTCCAGATGCGGGCGTTCTCCGTGGGAGAGCATCCCGCATCTGTGGGGACGCCCCGGCGCAGCGCCGGGGCGAACCGGGGAAAGACGTGTCGCGTCAGAGCTGGCCCGGCGCGGAGAGGCAGGTGGCGCATGACGCCGCCGGCTCCGGCCGGGTCCAGGCCAGCAGGCCGGCCCAGCCGGCGAGCGCGAAGAGCAGGAGCGCGATCGCGGACAGCGGCACCTGCCGCGGCAGCAGTGGGCGGGCGGTCTCCACCGGCGGCGCGTGCAGGGCGAGGCCGTTCGGCAGGCGGGTGAACCCGGGCCGGCGCGGCGCGGTTTGGTGGGACAGGCACATCACCGTGCGGGCCATGGCGCGCTCCTTGAAGGCGACGCCTGCTTCGTACTAATAACTGACCAGGCAGTCAATAAGGTGCGAGATGGCAGTGGCAGGACAGCGCCGGCGGCGCAAGGAGGAGCGGCCCGGCGAGATCGTGGAAGCGGCGTTCGAGGAATTCGCCCGTGCCGGCTTCGCCGCAACCAAGCTCGACGATGTGGCGGCCCGGGCCGGGATCACCAAGGGCACGATCTACCTGTACTTCCCGAGCAAGGAGGACCTGTTCCTCGCCACGGTGCGGGAGATGAATCGGCCGGCGGCGGAGAACCTCGCCGCGCTCACCGCCGCCCCGCAGGGCTCCGCGATGGCGATCCTGCGGACCCATTTCGCCTTCGTGTACAAGCACATGGTCGAGGACCGGCGCGCCCGCGAGATCATGCGGATGCTGCTCGCCGAGGTGAGCCGCTTTCCCGACCTCGCCGACCGCTGGCGCGCCGAGGTGATCGGCCCGGCGGTGGACAACCTGCGCCGCGTGGTGCGCTACGGGATTGAGCGGGGTGAGTTCCGCCCCACGGCGGCCGAGGAGTTTCCCCACCTGCTCTTCGCCCCGGTCATCATGGCCTGCACCTGGCGGCTGATGTTCGGCGACGGCCATGCGCTCGACGGTGCGGCGTATCTGGCCGGGCACCTCGATCTGATGGAGCGGGGGCTGGCGCGGGGGGAGGGGGCGTGAGTGCAGGCACTCATGCTCTGCATTTCAGCAGCCAGCATCGTTGTTCATTTCGTGATCAAATTGATGATTTAGTAAATTTTTCGCGCGATCCACCCTTGAGAGCGGATAAAAACATTGGTTTTATATAAAATGATCGATATTTTGGTTGTTGAATTGCGCCAAGACACGCTACATCGACAATAAGCCTCTACGTCATCCCGGGGCTCGCCGCCAGGCGAGAACCCGGGATTCATAACCGCCGACGTGGCCGAAAGAGTCGGTCCGCGTTCCGACATGTCCTGAAGCCTCGGCGGTTATGGATCCCGGGTCCCGCTACGCGGTCCCGGGATGACACGGAGGGTTTCAGTTCCGTCCACTCAAGCGAAGAGCCTCTGCCTCACTCCGCCGCATTCGCCATCGCCGCCTCCGGGTCGCGGAACCGGGCGAGCAACGCCGCCTCCTCCGCCTGCACCGTCGCCAGGTTCTTCGCCTTCACCGGGCCGTAGCCGCGGATGCGCTGGGGCAGGCCGGCGAGGCCGACCGCCGCGGCGTGGTTCGCCGGCGTGAGGTCGCGGGCGATCTCGGCCAGCCTAGCCTCGAAGTCCTGCACCAGGCGCCGCTCCTCGTGCCGCTCCTGGGTGTAGCCGAACGGGTCAAAGGCGGTGCCCCGCAGGGATTTCATCCGGGCGAGGACCCCGAACGCCTTCATCATCCATGGCCCGAAGGTCATCTTGCGCGGGCGGCCGGTCGCCGGGTCGCGGCGGGCGAGCAGCGGCGGCGCGAGGTGGAACTCGTAGCGGAGGTTCTCGCCCTCGAAGGTGCGCTGAACTTGAGCCTGGAACGTACCGTCGGTGTAGAGCCGGGCGACCTCGTACTCGTCCTTGTAGGCCATCAGCCGGAACAGCGAGCGGGCAGCGGCCTCAGCCAGGGCCGACTGGCCGGGGATGAGGGCCGCCTCCCGCGCCCGCAGGGCCGCGACGGCCCGCGCGTAGCGATCGGCGTAAGCGGCGTCCTGGTAGGCGGTGAGGAAGGCGACGCGCTTGGCGATCACCCCGTCGAGGTCCGGCGCCAGGTCCGGGGCCGGGGCCTCGACCGCCCGCATCGTCTCAGGGAGAGCCGCGGCGCGGCGGCCCCAGGCGAAGGCCGCGAGGTTCATCGCCACCGCCTCGCGGTTGAGCTCGATCGCCTTGAGGAGGGATTCTCGCGAGAGCGGCACCCGCCCGCGCTGCCAGGCATAGCCCAGCATGAACATGTTGGCGGCGAGCGCATTGCCGAGCACCGAGACCGCGAGGCTCGTGGCGTCGGTGAAGTCGGCGTGCTCCGCGCCCGCCGCCTCCCGGATCGCCCGCTTGATCCGCTCGGCCGGCAGCGAGAAGTCGGGCCGGCGGGTGAACTCGCCCGGCATCACCTCGGCGGTGTTGACGACGAGGTGGGTGCGGCCCTTCGTGATCGCCGACAGCACCTTGCGGTTGCCGCTGACCACGAGGTCGCAGCCCAGCACCAGGTCGGCGGCGCCCGCCCCGACCCGGATCGCGTGGATGTCCTCCTGCCGGTTGGCGAGGCGCACGTGGCTGAACACCGCGCCGCCCTTCTGGGCGAGGCCGGCCATGTCGATCATCCCGAGGCCCTTGCCCTCGAGATGCGCCGCCATGCCGAGGATCGCCCCGATCGTCACCACGCCGGTGCCGCCGACGCCGGTGACGATCAGGTTGTAGGTGCCGACGATCCCGGGGATCGTCGGCTCGGGCAGGCCGGCATCCGGCGCCGCGTCGCTCGCCGCAACAGGAACACCGACCGGCTTGCTGCGGGGTTTCGCGCCATGCACCGTCACGAAGGACGGGCAGAAGCCCTTCACGCAGGAAAAGTCCTTGTTGCAGCCGGACTGGTCGATGCGGCGCTTGCGGCCGAACTCGGTC
Source organism: Methylobacterium sp. EM32 (assembly GCF_040593685.1). Lineage (NCBI taxonomy): Bacteria > Pseudomonadati > Pseudomonadota > Alphaproteobacteria > Hyphomicrobiales > Methylobacteriaceae > Methylobacterium > Methylobacterium sp. EM32. Next base: position 9,282 of record NZ_JBEXZS010000267.1, read on the forward strand.
TCGACCGGCTGCACCGCGACGCAGTTCGACTGCACCGAGCAATCGCCGCAGCCCTCGCAGACCAGCTCGTTGATGATCACCCGCTTGTCGGGGTCCGGGAACGCGTTGCGCTTGCGCCGGCGGCGCTTCTCGGAGGCGCAGGTCTGGTCGTAGATCATCACCGAGACGCCCGGCACCCCGGCCAGCTCCCGCTGCACTGCGTCCAGCTCGTCGCGGTGATGGATCGTCAGCCCGTGCGGCCAAGCCACCGTCGAGGGGTACTTGTCCGGCTCGTCGGTGACGAGGGCGATGCGCTCGACGCCTTCCGCCCGGACCTGCGCGGCGATGCGGTCGACCGTGAGCCCGCCCTCGTGCGGCTGGCCGCCGGTCATCGCGACGGCGTCGTTGAACAGGATCTTGTAGGTGATGGTGGTGCCGGTATCGACCGCCCAGCGGAGCGCCAGCGAGCCCGAGTGGTTGTAGGTGCCGTCGCCGAGATTCTGGAAGACGTGGCCGCGCTTCGAGAAGGCGTTCTCGCCGATCCAGTTCGCGCCCTCGCCGCCCATCTGGGTGAAGCCGTCGGTGCTGCGATCCATCCACTGCGCCATGTAGTGGCAGCCGATGCCCGCATAGGCGCGCATGCCCTCCGGCACCTTGGTCGAGGAATTGTGCGGGCAGCCGGCGCAGAAATGCGGGATCCGGGCCGCGATGTCGGCGGTCGCCGCCAGCCGCTCCTGCGCGCCTTTGAGCCGCGCGACGCGGCCCGCGAGATCGTCGTTGCGGTGGTAGCGCAGCAGGCGCTCGCCGAGGGCCACCGCGATGTCGTTCGGGTCGAGCGCGCCCTTCACCGGGAAGAGCCAGTTCCCCGCCTCATCGCGCTTGCCGATGCAGACGGGCTGATGGCGCGAGCCGTATAGCTCCTCGCGTAGCTGCACCTCGATCAGCGAGCGCTTCTCCTCCACCACCATCACGAGGTCGAGGCCGTCCGCGAAGTCGGCCAGTTCCCGGCGCGACAGCGGCCAGGGGCAGGCGACCTTGTAGAGCCGCAACCCCATGTCGTTGGCCTTGACCTCGTCGAGGCCGAGATCGTCCATCGCCTGGCGCACGTCGAGATAGGACTTGCCGACGGTGATGATGCCGACCTTCGGCTGGCGCCCGCCCGAGAGCACGATCCGGTTGAGGTTGTTGGCGCGCACGAAGGCCAGCATCGCGTCGCGCTTGAAGTCCTGGAGGCGGGCCTCCTGCTCCAGGATGCCGTCCGGCGTGCGGATGTTGAGCCCGCCCGGCGGCATCAGGAAATCGTCGGGGAGGACGATCTTCACCCGGTCGAGGCGCGCATCCACGCTCGCGGTCGACTCGATGTTCTCCTTCACGCACTTGAAGGCCACCCACGTGCCGCAATAGCGGCTCATCGCGTAGCCGTAGAGGCCGTAATCCAGGATCTCCTGCACGCCCGCCGGGTTCAGGATCGGCGACATCACGTCGACGAAGTGGAACTCGGACTGGTGCGCGACGGTGGAGGATTCCGCCGTGTGGTCGTCGCCCATCAGCGCCAGCACGCCGCCGTGGCGCGCGGTGCCGGCCATGTTGGCGTGGCGAAACACGTCGCCGGAGCGGTCGACGCCGGGGCCCTTGCCGTACCAGAGGCCGAACACGCCGTCGTAGCGGCCCTCGCCCCGCATCTCGGCCTGCTGCGCGCCCCAGATCGCGGTCGCGGCCAGCTCCTCGTTGAGGCCGGGCTGAAAGACGATGCCGGCCTGGTCCAGCACCTTCTTGGCGCGGACCAGGTTCTGGTCGAGCCCGCCGATCGGCGAGCCGCGATAGCCGGAGACGAAGCCCGCGGTGTTGAGCCCCGCCGCCCGGTCGCGGGCCTGCTGCATCAGGAGCATCCGGATCACGGCTTGCGTGCCGGTGACGAAGACCTGGTCGCGGGAGAGGTCGTACTTGTCGTCGAGGCTGACCGACCGAAGGGACGGGGTGGTCGCGGGCGAGCCCATCGCGTGTTCCTCCTCCTCGCGCGGTGGGGGCCGGTTCCTCCGGCCTCTCGGGACCACGCAGATTACGTCAGGAATGCTGACATTTCCGGCCGGCCCCGTCAACGCGCCCTGGAGGCATTCCAGGCAGCCCTGCCTTGCCGGCCTCCCGCTTTCGCGGCATCACCGCTCACCTCGGCGGGCATCCCGCCCGCCCCGCACGGACGACCCCGCGATGATCCGCCCCGACATCCTCGCCGCGATCGGCGGCACGCCCTTGATCCGCCTCAAGCGCGCCTCGGAGGAGACCGGCTGCACCATCCTGGGCAAGGCCGAGTTCATGAATCCGGGCCAGTCGGTGAAGGACCGCGCCGCCCTGTTCATGGTCGAGGCCGCGGAGCGCGCCGGCACCCTGCGGCCCGGCGGCACCATCGTCGAGGGCACGGCGGGCAATACCGGCATCGGGCTCGCCCTCGTCGGCGCGGCGCGCGGCTACCGCACCGTGATCGTGATCCCGGAGACCCAGTCGGCGGAGAAGAAGCAGGCCCTGCGGCTGGCCGGGGCCGACCTCGTCGAGGTGCCGGCGGTGCCGTTTTCCAATCCCAACAACTACGTGAAGGTGGCCGGCCGCCTCGCCGCGCGCCTCGCCGAGACCGAGCCCGGGGGCGCCTTCTTCGCCGACCAGTTCGACAACCTCGCCAACCGCGAGGCCCATATCGCGACGACCGGCCCGGAGATCTGGGAGGCGACCGGGGGACACATCGACGGCTTCATCTGCGCGGCCGGCACCGGCGGCACGCTCGCCGGCACGGCCGCCGCGCTCCGCGCCCGCAACCCGGGCGTGACAATCGGGCTCGCCGATCCCGACGGCTCGGCGCTCCATCCCTTCTACGCCACCGGCGAGCTGAAGGCCTCGGGGACCTCGATCACCGAGGGCATCGGCCAGGGCCGCATCACCGGCAACCTCGACGGTTTCAGGCCGGACATCTCCTACGCCATCCCCGATGCGGAAGCGCTGCCGCTGGTCTTCGGCCTCCTGGAGGAGGAGGGCCTGTGCCTCGGCGGCTCGTCGGGCATCAACGTGGCGGGGGCGATCCGCCTCGCCCGCCATCTCGGCCCCGGCCACACGATCGTGACGATCCTGTGCGATTACGGCACCCGCTACGCCTCGAAGCTGTTCGACCCGGGCTTCCTGCGCGCCCGCGACCTGCCGGTGCCGCACTGGCTCGCGAGCCCGCGGACGATCGATCCGGGGCTCGTGGCCTGAGCGCATCACGAAAATTTTTCCGAGCCGGCACGGCCAAGATTCCCGGCCGGTGTGACCGAGGTGAGACGGCGCAGAGCGGGCGCCGTCGTCGTCCCCCCGCGCCGGATCGGCCTTCACCGCCGGGCCGCGTCGCGGTTTCGGCGATCCGACCCGGCGATGATGCGCGGATTTGAGCCCGCCTGATCCTGGGCGCCCGGCCGAACAGCATTCCATAACGCCGGCCGGCCGCCGTCGAATGCCGGCCCGGGAGGCCGTTCCTCCTGCCGACAACTCCGGTTCATCCATGGCGTCAGAACTGTATTGCCTGCCCATTGTCATGGGATGAGCCAAGCACAGGCCCATCCGCGACCCTGTCGATCGCGCCGTTAACCACTTGTTAACCCTGATTGTCCAGCTTTTCCCTGTCGCAAGAACAAATACGCCCAGGGGACCTCGTCACCAGGAGGAACAGCAGCATGGCGCCAGCGACCACACTCGCGGAGGCCGAGCGCAAGCTCGTCATCGAGACCCTCATCCGTTGCCGCGGCAACCGCACCCACGCCGCCAAGATGCTCGGCATCTCGGTCCGCACGGTACGCAACCGGATCGCGGAGTACCGGAGGATCGGCGTCTGCCTGCCGATCTACCGCGACGTCGTCTGGTCCGACTGGCCGGAGGGGGATTACTCGCCGGAGGAGGCCGGTCTGCTCACGGCGCCGGTCGAGCTGGGGGCCTGAAGAGGCCTCACCCGGCGCTCGCGCGGCCGGCCGTTCCGCCTCAGGCCGCGCCGTGCACGCTCCCGTCCGCCACCTGCACCAGGTCGGCCCGTTCGCCCAATTCGCCGAACAGCACCGGGTCGGCCCCGGTCATCCAGACCTGGCCGGGCAGGGCTTCGAGCGCGTCGAACAGGCCGGCGCGGCGGCGGGGATCGAGATGGGCCGCGACCTCGTCGAGGAGCACCAGGGGGGCAAGGCCGCTCATCCCGGTGACGAGGCGGGCATGGGCCAGCACCAGGCCGATCAGCAGCGCCTTCTGCTCGCCGGTCGAGGCGGTGGCGGCGGGTACGTCCTTCGGGCCGTGGCGCACCACGAGGTCGGAGGCCTGGGGGCCGGCGAGCGTCCGGCCGGCGGCGCGGTCGCGAAACCGGTTCTGGCGCAGGGTGGCGCGGTAGCGGTCCTCGGCATCGACCGCGGGCCAGACCGCCACGAGGTCGTCGATGTCGCCCTCGAGCCGCACCCCGGCCCAGGGGAAGGGCGAGGCCTCGTCGCGGGTCGATAGGATCAGGCTGTCGAGGCGCTCGACTGTCTCGCGGCGCGCGAGCGCCACGGCGACGGCCAGTTCCGCCACCTCGCGCTCGACGGCATCGAGCCAGGGCCCGTCGTCGGGCCGCTCCTCCAGCAGGCGGTTGCGCGAGCGCAAGGCCCGTTCCATCGCGCTCACCCGGGCGCCGTGGCCGGCATCGACGGCGAGCACCAGCCGGTCGAGGAAGCGGCGCCGGTCGCCGGCGGGGCCGCGGAACAGTGCGTCGAGGTCTGGGGTGAGCCAGACCACCCGCACCTGCTCGGCGAAGGCGGTGGGGGAGGGGGCGGTGGCCCCGTCGATGCGGCAGAGCCGGCCGCCGCGCTCGTCGCGCCCCCGCGGCGGCTCCCAGGCGGTGCCGATGCGGTGGTCGCCGCTCGGGCCCTCCACCGTCAGGGAGACCGCGAAGCCGCCCGCCCCGCCTTCGCGCGCCATCCCCGAAAAGTCGGCCCGGCGCAGGCCCCGACCGGGGGCGAACAGCGACAGGGCCTCCAGGATGTTGGTCTTGCCGGCCCCGTTCTCGCCCACCAGCGCGACGAAGCGGCGCCCGACCGCGAGGTCGAGGTCGGCGTGGTTGCGGAAGTCGCGGGCGATCAGGCGGGTGACGCGTAAGGCGGTGGGCTCGGTCATCCCCGGGCCATATCACAGGTCGGGGCGCTGGCCGGCGGTGGTGCGCGCCTCACGCGTCGTTCTGTGACGTCTCGTAGCGGGCTTGCAGACGGGCGAAGACGGCCTCGGCCGGTTGGTAGTCGCCGCTCTCGACGCCTTCGCGCCACGCTCGGCGGAGGCGCTGGATGTCCGGGATCGAGTCATCGCCGCTCGAATGAGGACGATCCCATCCCAGGTCATCGCCGCGAGCAACGGGAGTATCGGCCGACGGAGCGTGGAAGGGAGGCTTCGATGGATCGTCCGGCATTGTCACCCTCCACGTCATCCCGGGGCCGCGAAAGCGGAACCCGGGATCCATATCCGCTGACGCTTCAGAAAGCAGCGGAACGCGGGCCGCTATGATCTCCAACGTCAGCGGTTATGGATCCCGGGTTCCGCTGCGCGGCCCCGGGATGACGTGGAGTGTTGTCGGTGACGTCGGCCGATTCGTCATCGGCCGTGATGTGCACCACCCCTCACACCCGCATCGGCATCAGCACGTAGAGCGCCGGCGCGCCCTCGCGGTCCTGGATCACCGTCGGCGAGCCCGGATCGGCGAGGCGGAAGAGCGCGGTGTCGCCGTCGAGCTGGGCCGTGATGTCGAGGAGGTAGCGGGCGTTGAAGCCAATATCGAGCGGGCCGGACTCGTAATCGACGTCGAGCTCCTCGGTCGCCGAGCCCGAATCCGGGTTGTTGACGGAGAGCGACAGGCGCCCGTCGGTCATGGCGAGCTTCACCGCCCGGCCGCGCTCGGAGGAGATGGTCGATACGCGGTCGACCGCCTTGGCGAACTGGTCGCGCTCGACCGTCAGGCGCTTGTCGTTGCCGGTCGGGATGACGCGCTGGTAGTCCGGGAAGGTGCCGTCGATGAGCTTCGAGATCAGGGTGACGCCCGACGAGAAGCTGAACCGCACCTTGGCGGAGGAAATCTCGACGCCGACGGTCTCGCCGCCATCCTCGACGAGCTTCTGGATCTCGGCCACGGCCTTGCGCGGCACGATGATGCCCGGCATGCCGCCGCTGCCCTCCGGCGCCTCCATCTGGACGCGGGCGAGGCGGTGGCCGTCGGTGGCTACAGCCCGCAGCTTGAGCGAGCCTTCCGCCTCGATAGTGTGGAAGAAGATGCCGTTGAGGTAGTAGCGCGTCTCCTCGGTGGAGATCGCGAACTGGGTCTTGTCGATCAGGCGCTTGAGGTCGACGGCCGGCAGCTCGAAGCGGTGCGGCAACTCGCCGGCGGCGAGATCGGGGAAATCGGCCTCGGGCAGGGCGCCGAGGGTGAAGCGCGAGCGGCCGGAGCGGATCAGCATCTGGCCGGTCTCGCCGCTGGTCTCGAGCGAGACCTGGGCGCCGTCGGGCAGCTTGCGCACGATGTCGTAGATGACGTGGGCCGGCACCGTGATGGCGCCGCCATCGACCACGTCGGCGGGAATCGTCTCGGTCACCTCGATGTCGAGGTCGGTGGCCTTGAGCTGGAGGCCGTCCGGCCCGGAGCGCAGCAGCACGTTCGACAGGATCGGTATCGTGTTGCGCCGCTCCACGACGCGGTGCACGTGGCCGAGCGACCGAAGAAGGGCCGCGCGCTCGACGGTGACTTTCATCAGGGTGATCCGTGTCTCGTACGGCCGGCCTCCCGCGAAGGCCGGCAAAGGCAAACGTTGCCCCGTGCACGCACGGGACCGGAACTTTGGCGAAGGCGCATCCCGAAGGCAAGCCGGCGGCGGACGGCGCGGTCGTGCGCTCCTCCGCCGCCTGTGCAAGACTCAAGGGTGAGGCCGAGCCCGCGTGCTCAATCCTGGAGCATGCGCTTCAGGAGCTCGACCTCGTCGCAGAGCGCCGTGTCCTCGCCGATCGCCTTCTCGATCTTGCGCACCGCGTGCAGCACCGTGGTGTGGTCGCGCCCGCCGAAGCGGCGGCCGATCTCCGGCAGCGAGCGGAGCGTCAGCACCTTCGAGAGGTACATGGCGATCTGGCGCGGCTTGACCACCGCGGCGGTGCGGCGCTCGGAGAGGATGTCGGAGCGCGAGACGTTGTAGCGGCTCGCCACCAGCTTCTGAATGTCCTCGATCTTGACCCGCTTCGGCTCGCGGTTCTTCACGAGGTCGCGGATCGCCGTCTCGGCGGTGTCGAGGGTGACGGGCGCCCCGGTGAGGGTGGCGTGGGCGAGCAGCCGGTTGACCGCGCCTTCGAGGTCGCGGCCATTGGCGGTGATAGCTTTCGCGACGTACTCGGCCACCGCCGGGCCGACCTCGAAGGCCGGGTGGGAGGCCCGCACCGCCTCCAGGCGCGATTGCAGGATCGAGGCGCGCAGGGCCTCGTCGAGCGTGCCGATCTCGACCACGAGGCCGCCGGCGAGGCGCGAGCGCACCCGCTCGTCGAGGGCTTCGAGCTCGGTCGGCGGCCGGTCGGCCGCCACCACCACCTGGCGCCCGGCATCGATGAGGGCGTTGAGGGTGTGGCCGAACTCGGCCTGGATCGAGCGGCCCTGGATGAACTGCACGTCGTCGAGGATCAGGACGTCGATCGCCCGCAGCTTCTCCTTGAAGGCCAGCGCGCTCTGGGTCTTCAGCGCGTTGACGAAGCCGTACATGAAGCGGTCGGCGGTGAGGTAGATCACCCGGCGGCCGGCATTCTTCACCGCGTGGCCGATGCCGTGGAGAAGGTGTGTCTTCCCGAGGCCCACGCCGGCATGGAAGTAGAGCGGGTTGTAGAGCGCCGGCCCACCGTCGTGCCGGGCGACCCGCTCGGCGGCGGCATGCGCCAGCGCGTTCGAGCGGCCGACCACGAAGCTCTCGAAGGTCAGGCGCGCGTCGAGGGGCGCGCCGCCGAGATCGCCCTCGGGTGCGCTTGCGCCGCGGGCGACGCGCTCGGGCTCGGAGGCCTCGGTAGTCGGGCTGGCGGGGCTCGCGGCCGGGCGCGGGCTCGGGACGGGCTTCGTCAGCGCCGCGGCGCCGGGACGGGCCGGCGCCATCGCGCCGCGCACCCCGACCTCCAGGCTCTCGATGCCGTCGGCCTCGCTGCGGAAGGTGGCGAGCACCCGGTCGAGGTAGTGCGACTCGATCCAGCTCTTCAGGAACCGCGTCGGCACCGTCAGGCGGGCGACGCCGCCGGAGACCTCCTGCAATTCGAGCCGGGCGAACCAGCTCGCGAACACGTCCTCGCCGAGTTCCGCCCGCAGGCGGCGCTTCACCCGTTGCCAGGCTCCCGTGATTTCGCCCCGGCCGTCATCGCCGTTGCCGCCACGGCCGGAGCCGACCCCTTCCGCCAAGCTGCCGTCCACACGCATGACTGGTCCCTTCTCGGCCCGGTGGCGGCTGCCCGCTCCCGGCCCGTACGCAGATACGCTTGCCGCCATGACCCCGGACGAGGGGTCGGCGGCCGGGTCGAAGGCCCGGGAAGTCAACTCCGTCCCGGCCGTTTTCCCCGTGGTTCGTCCCGGTCTATCAACAACTGGTCTCGTTTCTCTTAAGGACCCCCGGGCTTTGCGAAATCCGCGAGGCGCCGCCGCGGGTTGGCGGCAGGTCGCGGCCGTCTCCGCGGCGGGTGCGCCGAGAAGCCGAGCCGGTTCGTCGATCGAGAGCGGGACGAGACCCGCGCGAGCGGCGGGCATGAGGAAAAGTATGGCCTTCGGGGGAAGCTTCGCAACAGGAACGATCGGCGGCACGGTAAAGCGATCGTTACGCCGTTCCCCCGCCCACGCTCGGTCCACAGCCTGTCCGGCGACAAGATCCTGGAATCGTGACCGTTTCGTTGAAGTGCGCGTTCAGCCTGCGAAAGACGCCAGCGAGTTCAACGGCTTGTCGAGAATGGGGAGGGCGCCGGGGACAGGCCGGTGGAAACCGCCGCCGTGTCGTGCGCGCACTTGACAGGGGCGCCGTCTGCCCCAGGCCAGGGCAGCACCGTCAGCTCGGGCCAGAGCGCCTGCATCCGCGCGGCCTTGGCGTCGTAGGCTGGCGCGTTGGCCAGCACGGGGTTGGGGCGCAGCACCAGGCCGAACAGGTCGGCGAGGCCGAAGGGTGCGGCGATCGAGAGGCCGTCATCCGCCTCCAGCCGCACCCCGACCGCGTGGACGATCGCCGCGTAGCGGGAGAGCGCCGCGTCGGCCGACGGCAGGGGAGGGTAGGGCGAGCCGAAGCGGCCCTCGAACCAGAGATGGACCCGGGCCTGGTTGCGGATCTCGACCGGGCCGACGCAGGGCGCGAGGACGGGGGCGGCGCGGCGCAGCACTGCGTCCTCGGCCTCCCAGGACAGGTCGGCGTCGTCGAAGTAGATCAGGTCGTAGTCGCGGATGCCGTGCCCGCGCGGCCGGCCGGTCAGGACGTTCCAGACCGTCTGGTAGAGGCAGCCGGCGACGAGGCGCCATTGCGGCAGGGCGAGGAAGCGGGCGGCGTCGAGCAGCCGCATCAGGTCCGGATCGGCCCGGATGATCGCCGCGAGCCGCCGGTGGTGTTCCGCGTCCGCGTCGGTCACGCGCCGGTATCTTCGGCCCGCCCGGCGCTCATGCGCCGGTGTACTCGGCCCAGGACATCGGCGTCTCGAACACCTTGACCGAGGACAGGAGCGGCAGGGCCGGCCGGGTCTTCCCCCAGATCCAGACCGCGATGTGCTCGGCGGTGGGATTCTCGAGGCCCGGCACCTCGTTGAGGCAGTAATGGTCGAGGCGCTCGAGCACCGGCCCGAAGGCGGCCTCGACGTCGAAGAAATCCACGACCCAGCCGGTTTCCGGATCGACCGGCCCGTCGAGGGTCAGCTCCACCCGGTAGGAATGGCCGTGCATGCGGTGGCAGCGATGGGTCGGGGGCACGTTCGGCAGCCGGTGCGCCGCCTCGAACGTGAAGGCCTGGGTGATCTTCATCTGTGCAGGGTTCTGGGGATTAGGGTCGAGTCGCCCCTTAGCACCGATGGCCCGGCGGGCGAACCCTCGTGCGACGGGTGCGCGGCGGCGTCCTGAAGCAAAGTCGGCGATCGAGAGCGGCTGAGGATGCTTTTTTTCTGAAACCATCCCACCCGCGACCTCATCCTGAGGTCGCGGGTGGGATGAGCCCGACAGGAAACGCGGGCCTTACGGGATCCCGATCAGCTTGTGGGTCTGCAGGCTCAGGCGCCAGCGGGCGTCGCGCAGGCAATGGGCCACCGCGGCCTGCGTGTTGGCGACCCGGTCCGGCCCGTCCATCGGCTGGAGCCAGAGGTGGCGGAAATCGAGTTCGGCGAGGGCATCAGGGTCGAGGCCGGCCTGGGGGAAGACGAGCTTCAGCTCGTCGCCGCGGGTGAGGTGCAGGGGCGCGCCGGCCTTGGGGCTGACGCAGACCCAGTCGATCCCCACCGGCGGCACCTGGGTGCCGTTGGTCTCCACCGCCGCCTCGAAGCCCCGGGCATGCACGGCCGCGAGAAGCGCCTCGTCGAGCTGCAACAGCGGCTCGCCGCCCGTGAACACCACGTAGCGCCGGCCGCGGGCCCCGTTCCAGGTCCGCTCGATCGCCTCGGCCAGCGCCTCCGCGTCGGGGAAGCGGCCGCCTCCGATGCCGTCGGTGCCGATGAAATCGGTGTCGCAGAAGCGGCAGACGGCCTCCGCCCGGTCGGCCTCGCGCCCGCTCCACAGGTTGCAGCCGGCGAAGCGGCAGAACACCGAGGCGCGCCCGGCCTGGGCGCCCTCGCCCTGGAGGGTGTGGAAGATCTCCTTGACGGCGTAGCTCATGATGTCGTGTCGTCGCGCGGCACCGGTCGGTGGCGGGCGCGGTGCTCCCTGTCGGTGCCTGCTGTCGTCCTGCCGTGTCAGATGGGGATCGCGCCAGCAAGGGCACCGGGCGCAAGCCTCCTCCGCATGAAACAAGGTCCCCACACCGCTGTGGACGGGCCTGTTGACGGGCACGGGATGGCAGCGCCGCCATGCTCCCGCCACGGATGGTGCGTTCATGGGGGCGTCGCGCGGCGCTGTCAAAAGCTGTGCCGTTGCCCTACAATCACGGTCGGTCCGCCATGCGGTGCCCGGGGCGGCGTGACCGGACGGTCTCATAAGCCGAGGCCGGACGGTCGCGAGAGGCGCTGCGGGACGGCACCGGCACGACGGGAACCCATCGGAATGTTCACAGCTGCGCTGCTGCCGCGCCTCGCCGGACGCCTCCTCGGCCTCGGCGCCCTCGTGGCGGCCGGATCCTTTGCCGCCGGAACGGCGGGGGCGGTCACCGCGCCGATGCTGGTCGTCGACGTCGATTCCGGCAAGGTGATCTTCAGCCAGGGCGCCACCGACCCATGGTTCCCGGCCTCGATCACCAAGCTGATGACGACCTACGTCGCCCTCGACATGGTGCGCCAGGGCCGCGCCTCGATGGACCAGCTGCTCACCATCTCGGAGGCCGCTGCGGCCGAGCCGCCCTCCAAGATGGGCTTCAAGCCCGGCACCCAGCTCACCCTCGACAACGCCCTCAAGATCATCATGGTGAAGTCGGCCAACGACGTCGCCTGGGCGATCGGCGAGAATCTCGGCGGCTCGATCGAGGGCTTCGCCGACCGGATGAACGAGACCGCGCAGCGCCTCGGCATGCGCGACAGCCACTGGTACAACCCCAACGGCCTGCCCGACCCGCGGCAATGGACCTCGGCCCGGGATATGGCGGTCCTCGGCCGGGCGCTCCTGCGCGACTTCCCCGAGAACCGCGACCTGTTCTCGATCTCGGCGATCCAGTTCGGCCGCGCGGTGATGCCGAACCACAACGGCCTGCTCGGCCGCTACGCCGGCGTCGACGGGATGAAGACCGGCTTCATCTGCTCGGGCGGCTTCAACGTGGTGGCGAGCGCCAACCGCAACGGCCGGCGCATCCTCACGGTGGTGATGGGCCAGGCGAGCGCCCGCGAGCGCGACCTGAAGGCCGCCGACCTGTTCGATTACGGCTTCGGCCAATCGACTTTCGGCTGGGGTGGCCAGACGCTCAACGAGATGCCGACGTCGAGCATCGCGAGCCCGCCCGACATGCGGCCCTACATCTGCGACAAGCGCCGGCCGATGCCGGCGGATTCGGATTCCTCCGCCGTGACCGCGGGCGCCGCCGCCGGGGGCAACGCCGACAACGCCAACGCCCAGCTGATGGCGGTGGGCGCGCAGCCCTCCTCGGCCCTGGCCTTCGCCACCATGAACAGCGCGGCCCTGCGCAACCGCGCCCTGCCGCCCCGGGCGCCCTTGCAGCCGGTGCTGGTCTGGACCGGCCGCGACCCGGCCGAGAGCGCCATCGCGGCGACCGACGAGGCGGCGCCGGCCAAGCCCGCGACCCCGCGGGTGAAGGTGGCCAAGCCTGTTCTCCAAAAGCCCGCGCCCCACAAGCCCGCCCCGAGCCGCAGCATCGCGGCGACCGGCGCCACCGTGCCGCAGCCCAAGCTCCTCGCTCGCCAGAAGGGCGCCGCGCCGGCCTCGGCTTCCGCCTTCGCCTCCACCGGCCCGGCGACCTCGGTGATCGCCGAGCCGAAGCCCGCCCACAAGGCCGCCGCGAAGCCCGCGGCGAAGCCGGCCGCCAAGGACGCGAAGCCGGCGGCGAAGCCCGAGGCCAAGGCGGCCAAGCAGACTGTGAAATCGGCCCGCAAGAAGGACGACTGAGCCGGTGGCCGCGGCGCCGGTCTTCTGCTCCGACGACGCCCTGGCCTATCGCCGCAGCCGGACCCGGTTCGTGCCGGGCGAGGGCCTCGTCCTCGACGAGGCCTACCGCCTCGCGCACCTGCCCCTGGTTGCCCCCGACCACCCGGCCGTGATCCCGGCGCGAGAGGGCCGATACTACACGCGCGGGCGCCATCCCCGGGTCGTGTCCCTGGTGCTGCCGGTGCCGCAGGCCTCCCTCGCCGCCGCCCCGGCCCATGCCGAATTGGAGCGGGAACTGCGCGCCGCGCCCTTCGCCCACAAGATCGCCTGGGAGGTCGCCGCGCGCCGTGCCGATCGCCTGCATGCGACCCTGTGCGGCTCGCTCGCCGTCGGTCCCGAAGCGGAGCCGGTGCTCACGCCGGCGCAGCGGGCGGCGCTCGCCGGCTTCGGCCCGGTGACGGTCGAGCTACGCGGCCTGTTCTCGGGTCATATCAATGTCGGGCGGCTCTACCTGCGGGCCTATCCCGAATGCCGCGACGGGACGGACCAGCTGGCGGAGATCCAGCGGATCATGGGCCGCCCGCCGAACGGTCTCTACGTCGTCGGCCTGCACGCCCTGACCGACGACCTCGACCCGCGAGAGGCCGCGAGCCTCGCCGCGCTCATCGATCGCTGGTGGGACCGGCCGATCCTGCGTCTGACGCTCGACGCCCTGTGGCTGCTGTGGGCCACGGACGACCAGGTCCTCGATGGTGGGGTGCTGGAGTGGGTGCCGCTCACCGGTACCGCGGACCGGGATTGACGTTCCGCGGCCGGATGCGCAGTTCGCGGAGTCACAGTCCGACGAGACCACCCATGACCGACGCTCCCGGCCGCCCGGCCCCGATCCCGCTCACGATCCTCACCGGCTTCCTCGGTGCGGGGAAGACCACCCTGCTCAACCGGCTGCTGCGCGCGCCGGAGCTCGCCGACACGGTGGTGATCGTCAACGAGTTCGGCGAGGTCGGGCTCGACCACTTGCTGATCGAGACGGTGGACGAGGGGATGATGCTGCTCGGCGCCGGTTGCCTGTGCTGCACCGTGCGGGGCGACCTGATCGCGACGCTGGAAGACCTGCTGCGCAAGCGCGACAACGGCCGCATCCAGCTTTTTCGCCGGGTGGTGATCGAGACCACCGGCCTCGCCGATCCGGCGCCGATCCTGCACGCGCTGCTCTACCACCCCTACGTGGCGATGCGGTACGCGCTCCAGGGCGTGGTCACGGTGGTGGATGCGGTCAACGGCGACGGCACCCTCGACGCCCATCCCGAGGCCCTGCGCCAGGCCGCGGTGGCGGACCGGCTGGTCGTGACCAAGGCCGATCTGGCGGGCGAGCGCACCGACGCCCTGCGCGCGCGCCTCGCCCGGATCAACCCGGGCGCCACGATCCTGGCGCCGGACGCGCCGGCGGACGCGCTGCTCGGCGGCCTCTTCGATCTCGACGGCAAGGTGGCCGACGTGCGGGCCTGGCTCGGGGCTGAGGACAAGCACCACGACCATCACCATCATCATGGCCACGATCACCACGGTCACGACCATCATCACGGCCACCACCATCACGACGTCAACCGGCACGACGCGGCGATCCGGGCCTTCCATCTGGTCAGCGACGAGCCGGTGCCGCGGGTGGCGTTCGAGATGTTCCTCGACCTGCTGCGGTCGGCCCACGGGCCCAAGCTCCTGCGCCTGAAGGGCCTGGTGGCGCTCGCCGACGATCCCGGCCGCCCGGTGGTGGTGCACGGGGTGCAGCACGTCGTCCACACGCCCGCCACCCTGCCGGCCTGGCCCGACGGCGACACCCGCTCGCGGCTGGTCTTGATCGTGCGCGACCTCGATCCCGCCTTCGTGCGCCGGCTCTGGGACGCCTTCCTGGGCCGGCCAAGCGTCGACGCGCCGGACGCCGCGGCGCTGACCGGCAACCCCCTGGCGATTCCGGGCGGCTGACCGAGGAGGCTGATCCCGCCCCGAGCCGGCATGGCGCTTGAAGCGTCCCGCCCGGCGCGGCCGCAGGGGCCGCTTAACCGTCCCGTTCCGGGACGGGTGACCCGGAACGAGGCTGCGATGGGCACTTCCTTGACGCTGATCGAGGGCGGGCTGGCCGATGCGGTGGGCCTGCGGGCGGAGCTGCGCCACCCCGCCTCCCTGCGCGAGACCGAGGTCGAGGCGTGGCGCAGCCTGATGGCCCGGGCCCTCGAGCCGAGCGTCTACGCCGATCCCGACTTCACCCTGACGATGGCGCAGCACCTCGCCGACGGGCAGACCCTGGCCCTGCTGATGGTCTGGCAGGACGGCCTGCGCGCCCCGGTCCTGCGCGGCGTGCTGCCGCTGCGGTTGCCGGCGCGCCAGGGCCTCGCCGGAAGCGCCCGGCTCTGGCGCCTGCCGCTCGCCGGCACCGCCGAGGCGGCGGTGGATGCCGGCCACGCCGCCGCGGTGCTGCGCGCCGCCCTCGATCACCTGCGCGGGTCGCGGCTGCGCCTCGTCGACCTGCACTGGCCGGACCTGCGGCCGGATTCGGGGCTGGCGGTCGCCCTCGGCGAGGCCGCGGGCGCGACCGGACGGCGCCTCGCGATCGCCGACCAGACAGAGGCGCCCTTGCCCGAGCCGGCCCCCCTGACCCTGCCGGCCGGCCGGACCTCGCTGGAGCGGGTGCGCGATCCGGTGCGCCTGCGTGACGCGGTCGAGCATTTCCTGGTGCTCGACGCGCGGCGCGGCGCCGGCAGCCTGCTCGCCGAGCCCGCGGCCGCGACGGCGTTCCGGGTGGTGACCCGGCGCTTCGCCCACCGCCGGCAAGCCTGCGTCGATCTGGTGCGGCGGGATGGGGAGGTGGTGGCGGCGGCCGTGCACCTCGCGACCGGGCGGCATGACACGATCTGGCGCCAGGCGGGCCTGTGCCTGGCGCGGGGCCCGGCGCCGATGAAGGCGCCCGCACGCGTCGAGGCCGTGGTGACGGTGGAGGCGCTGGCAGCTGCCCGGCCGAAGCCGACGGCCTTGAGCCGCCTGATGCGCCTGCGGGCCTGAGCAGGCCGGACCGGCTGCTCGCCTACTCGTCCTCGCCGAAGCGGTTGGCGAGGAGGGCGGCGATCGCCTCCATGCAGGAATCCTGGTCCGGCCCGAGCGCCGTGACCCGGATGCTGGTGCCCTGCGCCGCGCCGAGGGTGAGCAGGCCCATGATCGAGCGCCCGCCCACCGTCTCGCCGCCCCGGCTCACCGTGACCTCCGAGCCGAATTTCTCGACCGTCTGCACGAACTTGGCGGAGGCGCGAGCGTGCAGGCCGCGGCGGTTGATGATCGGCAGGTCGCGGGCGCTGGCGCCCTCGGGGATCGGCGGCAGCTCGCCGTCCTCGTCGTCTGTGTCGGCAAAGGGCGTCATCGTGGGGGGCACCTGCTCGGACCCGGTTCGGACCTGCCTGGCGGTCGTCCGGCTCTCGCGCGCATCATCGGGAAACGGCCGGTTACGGTAACCGGACGTTTGCAGAAAGCTAGAGCGGATGGCGCGGGAATCGAGCGCTTCGTCGAGCGCTCGGACGCTCGCCCAGCCTACTTGCCGGCGAGCACCCGCGAGGCGACGTTGATGTACTTGCGCCCCGCCTCCTGGGCGTGGAGCACCGCCTCGCCCAGGGATTCTTCGTCGCGGACGCTGGCGAGCTTGATCAGCATCGGCAGGTTGATGCCGGCGACCACCTCGACCGAGCCGCCGTTCATGCAGGAGAGCGCGAGGTTCGAGGGCGTGCCCCCGAACATGTCGGTCAGCACGACGACGCCGTCTCCGGTATTCACCCGGCACACCGCCGACATGATGTCCTTGCGCCGGACCTCCATGTCGTCCTCGGGGCCGATGGTGATGGTCTCGAGCTGATCCTGCGGCCCCACGACGTGCTCCAGCGCGGCCTTGAATTCCGTCGCGAGCAGGCCGTGGGTGACGAGCACCATTCCAATCATCGACACGAGTTCCGACGCCCCGTTGGAGCCGAGCCGCCATTTTGTGCAGCGCAAAGGCGAGCGCAAGAGCAATGCGGCGAAATCCGCATCAATCGGTCATCATCATGACACGGAGGCGGCGCCAACGCCACATCACCGTTGCGGCCCGGCCGGGGTCCGGCGACAGGACCATTCTCGGCAGGGCCGCCCCCTGGAGACGAATCGTCTCCGCCCCCTCCTCGGGCATCCGCGGGGCGCTCCCCTCGAGGTCGACGACGAGGCGCAGGACCGCGGAAGGCATCGTGGCGTCAACGGGTTGCAGGCCGAGGCCGCGGATCTCCAGGAGCCCCGCGAGCGCCGGGTGCGGGGCGGCGACGAGGCGCCCGTGCCGCTGGGTCAGGGTCACGCGGTCGTCGCCGACGAGGGCGGCGAAGACGCCAGAGATAGCGCCGAGCCCTAACAGGTCACGCACCAGGGTCGATTTGCCGCTCCCCGCCGCCCCCCGGATCAGGATCCCGTCCTCGCCCAGCACCACGCAGCTGGCGTGAACGGTGCCCACTCAGCGGCTCTGGGCCGGGATGCGGACGATGAAGCGGGCGCCGAGCAGGGCAGGCTCGCCGTCCTCCCCGAGCGGCCCGAGGCGGTTCTCGGCCCGGATCGTGCCGCGGTGCGCCTGGACGATCTGGCGCGAGATCGAGAGGCCGAGGCCTGAATTCTGGCCGAAACCCTGCTCCGGCCGGTCGGTGTAGAAGCGCTCGAAGATCCGCTCCAGGGCGTGGGGCGGGATGCCCGGCCCGTCATCCTCCACGGTCAGTTCGACGGCGTTGCGCCGGCGCCGCAGGGCGACCCGGACGCTCGCGCCCTTCGGCGAGAACGAGCGGGCATTGTCGAGCAGGTTGTTGACCACCTGGCCGAGCCGGCTGTCGTGGCCGAGGATCGCGAACGGGTCGTCGAGGCCGGCCGGGGCCGGCTCGACCGTGAGGTCGATCGCCGCGTCGCCCCGGCGCCGGCGCTCGTTGGCGACCGACACCACCGTGGTGATCAGCTTCTTCAGGTCGACCCGGCCGGCCTCGGCCCGGGCGAGTTCGGCGTCGAGACGCGAGGCGTCGGCGATGTCGCTGATCAGCCGGTCGAGGCGCTTCACGTCGTGCTGGATCACCTGCAGCAGCCGGCCGCGCGATTCATCGGTCTTGGCGAGCGGCAGGGTCTCGACGGCGCTGCGCAGCGAGGTCAGCGGGTTCTTCAATTCGTGCGAGACGTCCGCCGCGAAGTTCTCGATCGCGTCGAGGCGGCGGTAGAGCGCCTGGGTCATGTCGCGCAAAGCCCCCGAGAGGTGGCCGATCTCGTCGGTGCGCCGGGTGAAGTCGGGGATCTCCTGGCGCGACTTGATGCCGGTGCGCACCCGTTCCGCGGCCTCAGCGAGGCGCCCGACCGGGCCGACGATCTGGCCGGCGACCAGCATCGACAGCACCACCATCACCAAAGCCGCGATGATGAAGACCTGCAGCAGCGAGAAGCGCTCGGCGGCGATGATCTTGTCGATGTCGCCTTCCTGGGTCGAGAGCAGCAGGGCGCCTCGCACCGTGCGGCCGCGCTGGATCGGCACCGCTACCGACACGATGGTCTCGCCCGGGCCGTTGCGGCGCACCAGCGTGCCGCGGGCCCCAGTCAGCGCCCGCTGCACCTCCGGCAGGGTGCGCCCGTCGGCGGGCCCCGGCTCGTCGGCGGTGGAGGGGCGGCCGAGGCCCGGCACGTGGGTGCGCACCGTGTTCCAGGCCTGCTCGATCAGGTTCGGGCTGTCCTTGCGGGCCGGCGGCGGGTCGCGGCTGAGGTCGCCGCGGATGTAGAGGCCGCGCGAATCGATCAGCATCGTGCCGTCGCGGTCGTAGACCCGGGCGCGGGTGCCGGTCGGCGTGATCAGGCGGCGCAGGAGCGGGGCGACCCGCTCCGGGTTGAGGGAGAATTCGAGGCCCGACGGCGCCTCGTCGCCGTAGGCCCCGGCCTCGCCGGCCTGGAGCTGGAGCAGGCGGTCGGGGTCGATGGTGATCGCGTCGGTGTCGACGGTGGCCGAGGCCGCGATGGCGCCGGCGATGATGTCTCCCTGCGTGAGCAGGCTCTGCACCCGCGCCTCGATCAGGCCCTGGCGGAACTGGTTGAGGTAGAGGAAGCCGAGGAGCAGCGCGATCAGCCCGGCGAGGTTCAGCACCACGATGCGCCGGGTCAGGCTCGAGGCGAAGCGCTGGGCGATCCAGCGCCGGACCGTCCGCAGGCCGAACGGCTCGCGCGCGGCCTCGGCGTCGGGGTCGATCTCGCTCGACGGCCTCGGACCCGAACCGCCGAGGAGGCGGCCCCGGGACAATCCCTTGTTGGCGAGCAGGCGGCGCACGGCGCCGAGAGCCGATCCGTCGCTCACGCGGTCACATCTCTGCTGGTCAAGCGACTCACATTTCCTTGAAACGGTAGCCGACGCCGTACAGCGTCTCGATCATGTCGAAGCTGTTGTCGGTCACCTTGAACTTCTTGCGCAGGCGCTTGATGTGGCTGTCGATGGTGCGGTCGTCGACGTAGACCTGGTCGTCGTAGGCGGCGTCCATCAGGGCGTTGCGGCTCTTCACGACGCCGGGGCGCTGGGCCAGAGCCTGCAGGATCAGGAATTCGGTCACGGTCAGCGTCACCGGCTCGCCTTTCCAGGTGCAGGTGTGGCGCTCCGGGTCCATCATCAGCTGGCCGCGCTCCAGCGAGCGGGCGGCGGCGGCCTCCGCCTCGCGGGCCGAGGCGCCGGGCCCGGCCTCCTTGGCGGCGAAGCGGCGCAGAACCGCCTTGACGCGCTCGACCAGCAGGCGCTGCGAGAACGGCTTCCGGATGAAGTCGTCGGCGCCCATCTTCAGGCCGAACAGTTCGTCGATCTCCTCGTCCTTCGAGGTCAGGAAGATCACCGGCAGGTCGGATTTCTGGCGCAGGCGACGCAGGAGCTCCATCCCGTCCATCCGCGGCATCTTGATGTCGAAGATCGCGAGGTCAGGCGGCGAATGCTTCAGCCCGTCGAGGGCGGAGGCCCCGTCGGTGTAGGTCTGGATCCGGTAGCCCTCGGTCTCCAGGGCGATCGACACGGAGGTCAGGATGTTGCGGTCGTCATCGACGAGGGCGATGGTCGGCATGGGCATTTCCTGGGGCGCGGGCGTCGCCCGCAGGACATACCGGCCCTGCTGAACGCCACCCGACTGAAACCGGTTCCGGGGCAGATCTCGCGTGCGCGGCCCCCGTCCGGGAAAAAGGCTGGACAGTGGCCGCGACGCCACGATTCGGACTCCCTTAAGGCCATCCCGCCGAAAAAGCGAGCACCCGTGGCGAGGCGGCCACAGGCAGGGCAGATTCCAGCCTCGCGGGCCGCGGCGTCGCGCGGCCTGGACGGGCCCGTCCGCCGACGCCAAGGTAGGGCACGAGGTAAGCGGGGCGAGAGGGACGGTATGGCGGAGGGAGAGAGGAAGCAGGCCGCGCCGCTGCCGGCCGCCGAGGCGCCGTTCGACGCGATCGGCCTCGCCAAGTCCCTGCTGCGAAAAGTGCGCTCGGGCGCCCTCGCGACCCTGGAGCGGGAGGGCGGCGCCCCCTTCGCGTCGCTCGTCACCGTGGCGACGGATGCCGACGGGACGCCGCTCCTGCTGCTCTCGCGCCTCTCGGCCCACACCCTCAACCTGGAAGCCGATCCGCGCTGCTCGCTGCTGCTGAGCCCGGGCGGCAAGGGCGACCCGCTCGCCCATCCGCGCCTGACCGTGACGGGTTTGGCGGAGCGGAGCGCCGAGACGCGGGTGCGGACGCGCTTCCTCGCCCGCCATCCGAAGGCCGCGCTCTACGCCGACTTCCCGGATTTCGCGTTCTTCCGCCTCGCGGTCCGGGCCGGCCACCTCAATGGGGGCTTTGCCAAGGCCGCGATGCTGACGGCTGGGGAGCTGCTCACGGACCTGTCCGGGCTGGAGGCGCTCGCCGAATCCGAGCCGGGTGCCGTCGCCCACATGAACGAGGACCATGCCGACGCCGTCGCGCTCTACGCCACGCAACTCGCCGGGGAGGAGCCCGGGCCGTGGCGCCTGACCGGGTTCGACCCGGAGGGGCTCGACCTGATGGCCGGAGACCGCACCGCCCGGGTCGCGTTTCCGGAGCGCCTGGCGAGCCCCGCCGCCCTGCGCCCCACCCTCGTGGCGATGGCAGCGCAGGCGCGCGCCGTTCCCGGTTCCTGACACAAAGTCGAGCCTGTCAGGGGCGCTCACGGCGAATTCGATTGAACCGTGAAGGTTCGCCACCTACTAAAGCAGCCCATCGAGGCCCCTTGATCGGCCTCGGCGCGGAGGCGCGCGACCTGCTAGGACAGGCACGGTCACCGCACCGGACGCGAGCGTGAAGTCATTCGGCCCGATCCGGACCGGCGACGCCGGGTTTTCCAAGGTCGGCGCCAGGAGGAACAGGCGTGAACGACATCGGCGTATTCAACGAGGCGTTCGGCGCCGACAAGATCGGCTTCCGCAACCTCAAACGCGTCAACTGGAACCTGGAGGCCCCGAGCCTCTACGAGCACGCGCTGCAGCGCGGCGAGGCCCAGCTCGCCGCCGGCGGTGCCCTGGTCGCCGAGACTGGCATCCATACCGGCCGCTCGCCCAAGGACAAGTTCGTGGTCCGCGACGCGGATACCGAGAACGAGGTGTGGTGGGAGAACAACGGCGGCATCACCCGGCCCCAGTTCGAGACCCTGCTGGAGGACTTCCTGGCCCATGCCGAGGGGCGTGAGCTGTTCGCGCAGGATCTCGTCGGCGGCGCCGAGGTCGGACATCGGGTCCGCGCCCGGGTGTTCACCGAATATGCCTGGCACTCGCTGTTCATCCGCAACCTGCTGATCCGCCCGGAGCGCGAGACCCTCGCGACCTTCGAGCCGGAACTGACAATCATCGACCTGCCGAGCTTCCGCGCCGACCCGGCCCGGCACGGCTGCCGCACCGAGACCGTCATCGCGGTCGATTTCTCGCGCAAGATCGTGCTCATCGGCGGCACTTCCTACGCCGGCGAGATGAAGAAGTCGGTCTTCACCTACCTGAACTACGTGCTGCCCAAGGCCGGCGTGATGCCGATGCACTGCTCGGCGAACGTGGGCCACGAGGGCGACTCGGCCCTGTTCTTCGGCCTGTCGGGCACCGGCAAGACCACCCTGTCCTCCGACCCGAACCGGGTGCTGCTCGGCGACGACGAGCACGGCTGGAGCCCGAAGGGCATCTTCAACTTCGAGGGCGGCTGCTACGCCAAGACCATCCGCCTGTCGAAGGAGGCCGAGCCCGAGATCTACTCCACCACCGAGCGCTTCGGCACCGTGATGGAGAACGTCGTCATCGATCCGGTCACCCGCCTGCCGGACTTCGACGACGCCTCGCGCACCGAGAACACCCGCTGCGCCTACCCGCTGCCCTTCATCAGCAATTCGAGCGCCACGGGCCAGGCCGGGCACCCGAAGAACATCGTCATGCTGACCTGCGACGCCTTCGGGGTGCTGCCCCCGATCGCCAAGCTGACCGGCGCCGAGGCGATGTACCACTTCCTCTCGGGCTACACCGCCAAGGTGGCCGGCACCGAGAAGGGGCTGAAGGGCCCGGAGGCGACCTTCTCGACCTGCTTCGGCGCGCCGTTCATGCCGCGTCACCCCTCGGTCTACGGCAACCTGCTGCGCGACCTAATCGCCCGCCACCACGTCGATTGCTGGCTGGTCAATACCGGCTGGACCGGCGGCGGCGTCGGCACCGGGCGGCGCATGCCGATCCGGGTCACCCGCCGGCTGCTGACCGCGGCTTTGGACGGCTCGCTCGCCAAGGCGGATTTCCGCCGCGACCCGTATTTCGGCTTCGCGGTCCCGACCTCGGTGCCGGGCGTCGAGCCGCACATCCTGTACCCGGTGAAAACCTGGCAGGACAAGGCCGCCTTCGCCGAGACGGCCAAGAGCCTGGTCGAGATGTTCCAGAACAACTTCAAGCGCTTCGAGGCCCATGTCGACGCCGACGTGCGCGCCGCCGAGCCGACCATGTCGATCGCGGCGTAATAAACCCGCGCGATCATCACGAGGGCCCCTCTCCCCCCGGAGAGGGGCCCTTTTTCGTCGTATAAGCCCTAACGAAGAAACCAGAGGGAGGAGCGGCCGATGATGGTGCTCGTCGTCGGTGCCGGCGTGGTCGGCCTCGCGATCGGTCGGGAACTGGCCCTGCGCGGCCACGAGGTGATCGTCGCGGAGGCGGAGGGCGGCATCGGGACCGGCGTGTCCTCGCGCAATTCCGAGGTGATCCATGCCGGGATGTACTATCCGACCGGCTCGTCCCGGGCGCGCCACTGCGTCGAGGGGCGGCGCCAGCTCTACGCCTTCTGCCAGAGCCACGGGGTGCCGCACGCGAAGATCGGCAAGCTGATCGTCGCGGCGACCGAGCCCGAGGGCGCCAAGATCGCGGCGATCCACGCTCAGGGCGTCGAGAACGGGGTCGAGGGCCTGTCGCTCCTCGACGGCACTGAGGCGCGGCGCCTCGAACCGAACCTCACCTGCAACGCCGCGCTCCTCTCGACCGAGACCGGCATCGTCGACAGCCATGCCCTGATGCTGGCTTTGCAGGGCGACATCGAGGATGCGGGCGGGGCGCTCGCCTTCAATACCCCGATCTCCCGCCTGACCCGCTCGGACGGGGGCTGGACCGCCCATTTCGGCGACGACGCCCTCGCGGTCGATGCCGTCGTCAACACCGCGAGCTTCGGCGCGCAGACCCTCGCCCGGGCGACCGAGGGCTACCCGGAGGCGCGGGTGCCGCGCCTCGTTCTCGCCAAGGGCAATTACTTCGGCTGCACCGGGCGCCCGGCCTTCTCGCGGCTGATCTACCCCGCCCCGGTCGAGGGGGGATTGGGCATCCACCTCACCCTGGACCTCGCCGGCCGGATGCGCTTCGGCCCCGACGTCGAGTGGATCGACGCGCCGGACTACGAGGTCGATCCCGGCCGCGGCGCCCTGTTCTACGCCGCGATCCGCCGCTACTGGCCCGCGCTCCCCGATGGCGCCCTGGTGCCCGACTATGCGGGCATCCGCCCGAAACTGTCCGGCCCGGGGGAGGGGGCCGCCGACTTCCTCATCGACGGGCCGGCCGAGCACGGGCTGCCGGGGCTGGTGCATCTCTTCGGCATCGAGAGCCCGGGGCTGACCTCGAGCCTGTCGCTGGCGCAGGACGTGGCGGACCGGCTGGGGGCGTGAGGCGGCCTGTCGTGGTGACGGCCCGCCACCGCGGCGCGGCAGGCAATCACCACGCGGCGTGCGGCTTCAGCCCCCGCACCCGCGCCACCGCCAACTCCAACTCCGGCCATGCCGGCGCGTCCGGCGCGTAGCGGGCGCGGGTATAGGCGACGACCTCCGCCACCTGCCGGTCGGTGAGGGTGTCGCGGAAGGCCGGCATCGCGGCGGGCGCCGCCGAGGGGTCGGGAGTGGGGAAGCGCTCGGCGGCGGCCGCGACGCCGTTGAGCACCGCCTGGATCAGGTTGTCCGGATGCGCGCTGTGGACCGCCGTGACGAGGCCGAGCGGCACCAGCTCCCCGCCGACCCCGCCCTCGTGGCAGGAGGCGCAGGCGCCCTGGAACAGGGACGAGGCGCTGGCCGGCAGTGCGGTCGCGGCTGCCGCGATGGGGCCGGGTGCCGCCCGGGCGAGGCTCGCGAGGTAACTCGCCATGGCGCGGATGTCTGAATCCGGCAGGGGGCTCAAGGAGGCGACCACGTCGGCCATCGGGCCGGCGGCACTGCCGTGGCGGGACGAGCGGCCCGTCCGCAGGTAGGCGAAGAGGTCGTCCTCGGTCCAGGGCAGGGGCGCGCGGGACAGACCCGCCAGCGCCGGCGCCTCCCAGCCATCGGCGTAGCCGCCGGTGAGGCGCGCCCCGCCCCGGCTCTCCGCCCCGAGCGCGTTGCGCGGGGTGTGGCAGGCGCCGCAATGGCCGAGCGCCTCGACGAGGTAGGCGCCGCGATTCCAGTCCGGGCCGCGGGCCGGATCGGCGAAGGTCGGGGGACGGTGAAACAGGGCGTTCCAGCCCGCCATCAGCGGCCGGAGGTTGAACGGCGCCCGCAAGGCGGTCTCGGGAACCGCCGCCGCTACCGGCGCTTGCGCCATCAGGTAGGCGTAGAGCGCCTGAAGGTCGCGCTCCGAGATGCCCGAAAAGCTCGTATAGGGATGGGCCGGGTAGAGGTGGTGCCCGTCCCGCGACACGCCCTCCCGCATCGCCCGCGCGAAGGCGGGGTAGGACCAGGCGCCGATGCCGAGGCCCACATCCGGCGTGATGTTCGAGGCGTAGACGAGGCCGAACGGCGTCTCCAGCCCGCGCCCGCCGGCGAAGGACCGGCCGTCGGGCCCGACATGACAGACGAGGCAGGCGCCCGCCGCCGCGACGAGGCGGCCTTGCGCGATGGTGGCGGCGGAATAGGCCGCAGGGTCCGGCCGCTCGATCGACGGATAAGCCGGGCGCCAGGGCAGGAGGGTGGTGGCAAGGGCCAGCGCCCCGGCGCCGGCCCCGAACAGGCCAGCGAGGAAGCCGCGGCGGCGGCGCGGTGCCGCAGAATCTTCGCGCGAATCGTCGGGCCCGGCGATCCGCGGCGGGTTGAGGGCGGCGCGGACCGTCTCCGCGGTCAGCGGGAGTTCGCGGAACCGGATCCCGGTGGCGTCGAACAGGGCGTTGGTGATCGCCGCCGCACTCGGCACCGAGGCGGATTCGCCGGCCCCGAGCGGCGGCTGGTCCTGGCGCGGCAGCATCAGGACGTCGATCTCGGGCACCTGCGGGAAGGCGAGGATCGGGTAGCTGCCCCATTCGCGGCTCGTCACCCCGGTGGCGTCGAAGCCGACCGATTCCTTGAGGACCCGGCTCGTCGACTGGATGACGTTGCCGTGGATCTGGTGGCGCACTCCGTCCGGGTTGATCATCAGCCCGGAATCCTGGCCCACCACCACCCGGGTCACCGCGACCTCGCCGGTGACCCGGTTGACCGCGACATCCGCCACCCAGGCGGCCCAGGCCGCGGCCTTTCCGGGGAACGGCCCGTGGACGTAGACCGCGTAGGCGAAGCCCCGCCCGTAGAGGATGTCGCCGGACCCGCCATGGCTGCCGGGCACCGTGTGCGGCACCCATCCCGCCCGCTCGGCCACGGCGCGCACGAGGTCGGCGGCCCGGGGATCGGGCAGGTAGCGCAGGCGGTACGCGATCGGGTCGACGCCGGCGGCGGTGGCGAGTTCGTCGATGTAGGATTCGTGCGCGAAGGTGTTGGGCAGGGCCGAGACGCCGCGCATCCAGGAGGCGCGGGCGATCGGCGGCATGTCGTGCACCGTCACCCGGGCGTGGCCGAAGGCGTAAGGCGGCACCGCCGTGCGGTCGCCCATCGGGTACACGGCGGGCGTCGCCGACACCTTGCCGGTGAGGATCAGCGCGAGGGTCGGCGCGCCGTTCGAGGGGTAGCGGGTCTCGAAATCGTAGGCCGCCGGGCCGCCCTCGGCGTCGAGGCCGCCGCGCACGTCCATCACCTGCGCCGCGCCCTTCGGCTCCCAGGCATGCTCCTGCTCGCGGGTGAGCTGCACCCGTACCGGCCGGCCGACCGCCCGGGCGAGGAGGGCGGCATCGGCCGCGACGTCGTCGGCGCAGTTGCGGCCGTAGCAGCCCGCCGCCTCGTGGCGCTCGATCGCGATCCGCTCTTCCGGCATGTCGAGGAGGAGCGCGAGGTCGCTCTGCAGGACGTGCGGGTTCTGGGTACCGGACCACACGACGAGATCGCCGTCACGGAACTCGGCCACGGCGCAGGACGGGCCGATCGAGCCGTGCATCTGGTAGGGCCAGACGTAGGTCCGGTCGAGCCGCGCCTCGGCGTGGGTCAGCGCCCGCTCGACGTCGCCGCGGTCGAGGAGCCTGCGCGCCGTGGCGGGGTTGGCGCGCAAGGGCGCCTCGGGCCGGTTGAGGTCGGGGAGGTCTTCTCCGGGCCGCCAGGTCACGGACAGGCAGCGCGCCGCTTCCGCGGCGTTCTCCTCGCGCGCGGCGACCACGCCGACGAAGTCGCCGACGACCACCACCGCGACGAGGCCGGGGATGTGGGCGACCGAAGCCTCGTCCACCGAGACGAGCATGCCGCCCAGACCCGTCTCGATGCCGGCACAGGGCGGCCGGACGACGCGGCCATGGACCATGCCGGGCACCCGCACGTCGTGGACGTAGGTCCAGGCGCCGACCGCCTTCTCCGGGATGTCGACCCGCGGCACCGGCCGGCCGACGATGGCGTAGTCGGCCACCGGCTTCACCGCCGCGTCGGGATCGAGGGTCAGCTCGGTCCGGTTCCCCCGCACCAGCGCGCCGTAAGCGACGCTCAAGTCCGGCTCCGCCGCGACCCGGACGGTGCCGGCCTCGACGACGAGTTCGGCGACGCCGCGGTTGAGCCGGCGCGAGGCCGCCTCGACGAGGTGGCGGCGGGCGGTAGCGGCGGCCTGGCGCAGGGGAATGGCGGCGATCTGGATCGTCTCGCTCGCGATGGTGCCTCCCTGGTCGGGAGCGGTGGCGGTGCTGCCGAGCTCCATCGCAACGGAGGACAGCGGCACGTCCAGCTCCTCGGCGACGATCTGGGCCAGGGCCGTGCGGATGCCGGTGCCGAGATCGACGTGGCCGTTGAAGGCGGTGACCCGGCCCTCGGCATCCACCGCGAGGTAGAGCGCACGCTGCGGTCCCACGGCCAGCGCAGCACCCGGCGCGTCGCCGAGGCGGGGCGGGCGGCCCATCGTCTCGCGGTAGACCAGCAGCAGGTCGTTCGCCTCCTGCCAGCGGCGACGGTCGGCTGCGGGATCCCGGGTCATGCCTCGTCTCCCTGGGATCCGGATCGTGCGTGGTTTCGCATCCGCGAGGCTGCGGCCCGCACGGCGCGCAGGATCTCGATATGGGTGCCGCAGCGGCACAGGTTGTTCTGGAGGCCAGCTCGGATCTCGGCCTCGCTCGGGTCGGGGTTGGCCGACAGGAGCGCCACCGTCGTCATGATCATGCCGTTCAGGCAGTAGCCGCATTGCGCGGCATTCTCGGCGATGAAGGCCTCCTGCACCGGGTGCAGCCGTCCGCCTTGCGCCAGCCCTTCCAGGGTGGTGATCCGGCGTCCGATGGCGGCGCGTAAGGGGATCGCGCAGGAGCGCAGGGCCCGGCCGTCAACCAGCACCGTGCAGCTGCCGCACTGGCCGAGGCCGCAGCCGTATTTCGGGCCGTTCAGTGCGAGGTCGTTGCGCAGGACGTAGAGGAGGCGGGTGCCGGGGGCGGCCTCCACCGTCACGCTCCGGCCGTTGACGGTGAGCGCGTGGCGACTCGCCGCCAGCCGCGCGTCGTTGGCGATCGGCCGCCGATCGTCCTGCATGAGGTGCCTGTCCCGCCCCGGCCCCGGCTGTCCCGCCGGCTGCCGCTTGTTCTCACAGATTTCGGCGGGGACCGGAACCCCGCCGCGCCCGTCGCGGCTTGCAAGAGCTTGGCCAGACGGGCCGAGCAAGGGGACGACGGCTGCGGGATGGCGGATCGTCGCGGCGGCCCGTTGGTACGAAAGGCAATCGTTCGCAAGCTGCGAGTCCGCGTGGTTCACCCAACAGTATTGATCACCTCCGGGACACTCCGGGCCGCGCAGCGAAGCCCAGCATCCAGACACGCAGGAGAAACAGAACGACGCGGAACGTCCTCCGCATGATTCTGAGCCATCCGCGGTTCTGGATTCCGGGCTCCGCTGCGCGGCACCGGAATGACCCTGAGATTATTCATCCTGTCGCAGCCGATCAAATTAGCTTCTGACATCTAAAAAATATAAAATTGATTTTACCATAGTCTTGAGCCCAATTTGCGACTTAAATTTGTTAATGATTTACAGTTAAATCAATGTAAAATTTCATAAAAACAATCAATCATCATGATATTGGAGGATAGAGAGTGTCCAGCGAACTCACCCAAAGCGGTATGCCGGAAGGCGAGTCCGACGTCGCTGCACCCGATGCAGGCGATGCCGGGACCGGCAGCATCGCCGTCGGCGAGGATGGCGTCGCGGTCTCGGTCGCGGAGGCCGAGAGCGTCCCCGACCCGGCGCCACCGAGCATGTTCCGCCCGACCATGCGCGACGTCGGCGCCTCGGCCTCGGAGGTCGGCACGCCCGTCGCGCCGCGGCCGCTGATGCCGGTGGCGCCCGTCGACAACGAGGCCGCGCCCTGCACCGAGCCGGACGCGGCGGCCGACCAGGCCCTGATCCTTGGCCCGTCGGAGCCGCAGGACACCGGCACCACGGGCCCCGTCGCGGAGGTGGAGGGCGGCACGCCGGCCCTCGCGCCGACGGAGGTCCTGGCCGACGGCACCAACCTGTTCGGCGACCGGGCGGCGATGTGGTCGGGCGATCCGTCCGAGGTCGGGACGGGGTACGGCCTCGATCCGGTGCACGAGGAGGTCTGCCTGTGCGACGAGGTCACCCTGGCGGCCGACGAGACCGCCTGATGCCCTCGCTCCGGCGCTGATCCCGCCGGGGTGGGGAGCGGGGAGACCGCCGCGGCCGACGGTCTCCCCGCGCAGGACGATGCCGCAGGCCGCGGGCGAAAGACGCCGCAGGCCGCGGGCGCTTGCGGAGCGCCCCGCCTCCGCTACCTCCCCGAGACTTGAGGGGGTATGTCGATGCAGCAACGCTGGCCGGACCGGATCTGGATCGTGCGGCACGGCGAGAGCGCCGGCAACGTCGCCCGGGACGCCGCGGATGCGGCGGGACACACCCATATCGACATCGCCGAGCGCGACGTCGACGTGCCGCTGAGTCCGCTCGGCGAGCGCCAGGCCGCGGCGGTCGGGCGATGGTTCTCCGAGAAGCCGCTGTCGGAGCGGCCCGACGTGGTGCTGACCTCGCCCTACCGCCGGGCCGAGTCCACCGCCCGGCTGATCCGCGATGCCGGCGGCGTCGCCGACCCCCTGCTCGACTACGTCGCCGACGAGCGCCTGCGCGAGAAGGAGTTCGGCATTCTCGACCGGCTCACCCGGGAGGGCATCACCCAGCTCCATCCCGAGCAGGCCGAGTTGCGCCGCCTCCTCGGCAAGTTCTACCACCGGCCGCCGGGCGGCGAGAGCTGGTGCGACGTGATCCTGCGGCTGCGCAGCGCTCTCGACACGGTTTCGCTGCACTATGGTGGGCGGCGCGTGCTGGTGGTGGGCCATCAGGTCGTGGTGCTGTGCCTGCGCTACCTGCTCGAGGGGATGACGGAGGACGAGATTCTCCAGATCGACCGCGAGGGCGATGTCGCGAACTGCTCGGTCACCGAATACGCCTTCGACCCGAACCGCGGCAGCAGCGGCAAGCTCGTGCTGCAGCGCTACAACTTCGTCGCGCCGCTGACCCGGGCCGGCGCCCCGGTGACGGCGGAGCCCGACGCCACGGGAGCCGCCCGATGACAATTGAGATCACCGCCGAGGTCCTGCGCGGCCTGCCCCTGCCGGACCCGTCGGGTGGCAGCAAGGAGGCGCGCGGCAGCGCCCTCGTCGTCGCCGGCTCGGTCGAGGTGCCGGGAGCGGCGATCCTCGCCGGCACCGCGGCGCTCCGGGCCGGCGCCGGCAAGCTGCAGATGTCGATCGCCGCGAGCACGGCGCCGCACGCCGCGCTCGCGGTGCCGGAGGCCCTGGTGGTGCGCCTGCCGGAGGGGGAGGGCGGCCATGTCGACCACGCGCAGGCCGCCGAGGTGCTGCTGCCGCGCACCGAGCGGGCCGCCGCAATCCTGATCGGCGCCGGCATGGCCGCGGGCGAGCCGACCCGGGCGCTGACCGCCGCCCTCCTGACCGGTCCGGCGGACGGACCCTTCGTCCTCGACGCGGCGAGCATCGACGGATTGTGCGAGCAGGCCGACGCGGTGCGCGCCCGCGGCGGCCGGGTGGTGATCACGCCGCATGCCGGCGAGATGGCCCGCTGCCTCGGCTGGGAGCGCGACGCCGTCGAGGCCGATCCGCTCGCGGCGGCGCGCCGGGCCGTCGACCTCCTCGGCGCCGTCGTGGTGATGAAGGGGGCCGAGACCTGGATCGTCGATCCGGCGGGCGGTGTCCGGCACTATCGCGGCGGCGGCGCCGGGCTCGCCACCTCGGGCTCGGGCGACGTGCTCGCCGGGATCATCGTCGGGCTGCTCGCCCGCGGCACGAAGCCCGCCGAGGCCGCGGCCTGGGGCGTCTTCCTCCACGGCGAGGCGGGGCGGCGCCTAGCGCAGAGGGGCGGGCCGATCGGCTTCCTGGCCCGCGAGCTGTCCGGCGAGGTGCCCGGGCTGATGCGGGACGTGGCGGAGGGGGCGATCTGAGCGGGTGAACCGGGACGCCGCCCGGGGGTTGACGGCCGACCGCTTCCGCACGGACAGGCCGATGATCAGACTCACCCTCGCGCTCGCCCTCACGCTGGGTGCCCTCGGCGCCGCCGCGGCCCAGACCGCCCGGGTGCCGCCGGCGAGCGACGCCGTCGGCGCGCCGGGCCCCGGCATCGGGACGAAGCCACCCACCTCGCGCCCGACCACCAACCTGCCGGGCAACCCGAGCGGCAATTCCGTGCCCGGCACCAATCCGGGCGTGTGGATCGGCGGCAGCCCGACCGCGGGCCCGCCGGGATCGGGCGGCACCGCGGGCGGGCCGGCGGCGGGGAACCGCTGAGGCCGGAGACCGACGGCCCCGCGCCTCAGGCCTCCAACCACCCCCGCAGCAGCGCGCTCGTCTCGTCCGGCCGCTCCAGCGGCGGCAGATGCCCGCATTCCGGCAGGACGTGCAGGCGCGCGCCGGCAATACCCTGATGGATCTCGCGGGCGAGCGCCGGGGGCGTCAGCACGTCGTCGGCGCCCACCGCCACCAGGGTCGGCACCCGGATCGTCGCCAGGACCGGGCGGCTGTCGGGCCGGTCGAGGATCGCGCGCTGCTGGCGCAGGAAGGCGGCGCCGCCGACCCGCTCGGCCATCGCCTTCACCGCCTCGCCCACCGGCCCGTGCACGTGCGAGGCGTGGACGAGCCGCGGCAGCAGGCGCGTCGTCACCCCGGCGAAGCGGCCGACCTTGAGCTGGTCCATGCCCTGCCGCCGCGTGGCGGCGCGCTCCTCGTTCTCCGGCGCGGCGGCGGTATCGAACAGGGCGAGGCGGGTGACGCGCTCGGGCGCCTGGCGCAGGATCTCGAAGGCGACGTAGCCGCCCATCGACAGGGCGACGAGGCCGAAGCGCGGCGGCGCGGCGGCGAGGGTCCGCCGCGCCATCGCCGCGACGCTGTCGTCGAGGGTCAGGTCCGCCACCGCGGCGGCGGCCCGGTCGGCGAGCGCGTCGATCTGGGCGCGCCACAGAACCGCGTCGTTGAGGAGGCCGGGCAGGAACAGCAGCGGGGCGAGATCCGGGGTCATGCTCGCCCCTATGGCCGGATCTCCGGTTCGGCGCCACCGGGCTTTTTCTCGGATAGCGAGCCCGGCGGCGCCCGATCAGTACGACCGCGGCATGCCGAGCACGTGCTCGGCGATGTAGGACAGGATCAGGTTGGTGGAGATCGGCGCCACCTGGTAGAGCCGGGTCTCGCGGAACTTGCGCTCGACGTCGTATTCCTCGGCGAAGCCGAAGCCGCCGAAGGTCTGGATGCAGGCATTGGCCGCCTCGAACGAGGCGTCGGCGGCGAGCATCTTGGCCATGTTGGCCTCCGCCCCGGGATTCGCCCCGGCCTCGTAGAGGCGAAGCCCCTCCTGCACCATCAGCTCGGCGGCGCGCATGTTGGCGTAGGCCTTGGCGATCGGGAACTGGATGCCCTGGTTCTGG
Source organism: Methylobacterium sp. EM32 (assembly GCF_040593685.1). Lineage (NCBI taxonomy): Bacteria > Pseudomonadati > Pseudomonadota > Alphaproteobacteria > Hyphomicrobiales > Methylobacteriaceae > Methylobacterium > Methylobacterium sp. EM32. The sequence goes on from NZ_JBEXZS010000267.1 coordinate 41,763, forward strand.
CCGATCGGCCGGCCGAACACCTGGCGCTCGCGGGCGTAGGCCGACGCCTTGGCGATGAACCACTTGGCGTCGCCGATGCACTCGGCGGCGATGAGCAGCCGCTCGGCGTTCATGCCCGACAGGATGTAGCGGAAGCCCTTGCCCTCCTCGCCGACCAGGTTCTCGGCCGGCACCTCCATGTTGTCGAAAAAGACCTCACAGGAATTGTGGTTCATCATCGTGCGGATCGGCCGGATGGTCAGGCCGCGGCCGAGCACCTGCCGCATGTCGACGATGAAGGTGGAGAGCCCGTCGGTCTTCTTCGCCACCTGGTCGCGGGGCGTGGTGCGGGCCAAGAGCAGCATCAGGTCGGAATGCTCGGCCCGGCTGGTCCAGATCTTCTGGCCGTTGACGATGAACTTGTCGCCCTCGCGCCGCGCGGTGGTGCGGAGCGCCGTGGTGTCGGTGCCGCTTGTCGGCTCGGTGACGCCGAAGGCCTGAAGCCGCAGGCGTCCGGCGGCGATCTCGGGCAGGTAGCGCTCCTTCTGTGCCGCCGTGCCGTGCCGCAGCACCGTGCCCATCGTGTACATCTGGGCGTGGCAGGCCGCGCCGTTGCAGCCGGAGCGCTGCACCTCCTCCAGGATCGCGGCAGCGGCCGAGAGCGGCAGGCCGGAGCCGCCATACTCCTCCGGGATCAGCACCGAGAGGTAGCCGGATTCGGTCAGGGCGTTCACGAAGTCGGTCGGGTAGGCGCGGTCAGCGTCGAGCCGGCGCCAGTACTCGTCGGGGAAGCGGGCGCAGAGCTTGGCGACCTCCTCGCGGATCTCGGGGTGCCGGAGGGCGTCGGTCTCGGTCATCGGGCGTCTCCATCCTGATCCTGGCGCGGCGCTCGCGCGGGCGCCGTCTCGTCGGTTCGTCGCCATCAGGCTTACACAATCCGCGGCCGCGGGTGTCATGCCGTGAGGGCCTGTCTGCTATCACGGGCCGAGCCTGCCACCATCAGCCGAGTCTGCCACCGGCCAGGTCTGCCACCGGCCGAGTCCGTCGACGGCCAAGTCCGTCACCGACCAAGTCTGCGACGACAGTCCATGCCGGGCGGCCTTGCCCCGCGGGGCGGCATGGCTTGTATTTATTCCTGCGGGCCACGGCGCGGCGAAGCGGCGAGCCATCGGACGAGGACCCACCCGGCGAGGATCCATGCGGCAGGACCCGATGCGGCACCAGGCGATGCGGGCGGCCGATCCGTTCTTCGCCCCGGCCGATTTCCTCCGGCTGACCGAGACGGCCGGCCTGACCGGAAGCTGGGCCTGGCACTTTGCCTCGGACCGGCAGAGCTGGTCGCCCGGCTTGTTTCGCCTGCTCGGGCTCGACCCCGCGCGGACGCGGCCGAGCTACGACCTGCTCACCGCGCTCGCCCATCCCGACGACCGCCCCAACCTGGCGAGCGCCGCCGACCTCGTGCAGGGCCACGCCCTGCCCGAGCACCAGGTCCGGATCGTGCGGCCGGACGGGACCCTGCGCACGCTCACGATGCGCACCGAGCTGCACCTGACCGCGGAGGGTCGGCCGCGGGCGGCCGCCGGCCTCGTCCTCGACGTGACCGACTCGGCGGCCCTCATGCGGCTGCGCCGGATCGACCAGCGCCAGCGCAGCGCCTGGTTCGCCGCGGCCCGCGTGCTGTTCGTCCCCGTCGACCTCGACGGGCGCTTCCGCTTCCCGCCCGAGGCGGCGCAATTCGCCGGACGCCCGATCGAGGAGCTCGACGCCGATCCCTTCGCCGACGTGGTGCCGGAGGAGCGCGCGGCGTTCCGCGAGAGCGTCGCGCGCCGCGCCGCCGGAGGCGTGTTCCAGGCCGCGCCGCTGCTCCACCACCGCAACCGGCAGCCCGAGCGGTACCGCGTGCTGTCCGTCCCGGTCCATGACGAGCGCGGCCGCCTGGTCGAGCGCCACGGGCTCGTCTACCCCGCCGCCCTCGCCGCCCCCCTGACGGCGCCCGAGCCCCTGCGCGGGGGCCTGGAACAGGCGGTGGCGGGCCACCACCTGCGCGCCGCCCGGGCGCTGCTCGACTGGTCGATGACGGCGCTGGCGGAGGCGAGCGGCCTGTCGCTCTCGACGGTGCGGCGCCTCGAGGAGGACGCCGAGGGCAACGGCGCCCGCTCCCGCCACAAGGCGATCGCGGCCCTGCGCGGCGCCGGCATCCGCTTCGTCGTCCTCGACGACGGCGAGGTCGCCGTCGCGCGGTCGTGATCTCGCGTCAGGGGGCGGCCGCGGCGGAGCGGGGCGGGGCGAGCAGCCCGGCCCCGAGGAGGCGCTCGACCGCGAGCATTGCGCCGGCCGAGGAGAAATGGCCGGTATCGGCATAGAGGAACGTGTCGCCCTGGGCGAAGGGGCAGGTGTCGCCCGCGCAGAGGGCGGCGCGCGGATCGACGAAGGTCGCGCCCGCCGGCAGCGCCGCCCGCAGGGCGTCGTTCAGGGAGCCGGTCTCGACCGGGCGCCAGCGGCCGGCGGCGTGCGGCGGGTCGCGGCGCTGGTGATAGGCCATGAAGGCCGGGTCGAGGGGGAATTCCGGCGAATGCCCGACGACGTGGACGCGGGCCCCGAGGGCGGCGACCTGCGCCACCGTCTCGCGCAGGCGCTCGGGCACGGAGCGGTCGCGCTGCGCCCCCCAGCGGGCCGCCAGCACCACGTGGCGGATCCCGAGCCGGCGGATCAGCGCCAGGGCGTTATCGTTGAAGGCGCGGCAATGCGGCACGACGTGCGAGGCGGTGCCCAGAATCGGCTGGCACCCCGCCGCCGTGTACTGGACGAGGCGGCCGGGCAGCCGGTCGGCGTGGTGGATCAGGCCGGGCACGTAATGCGCCGCGAAGCTGTCGCCCCACAGCAGCACGCGGTCGTTCAGCGCCATGCCGTCCCCGCCCGCGGTGCGGGTGCAGCCCTCGGGGTCCCAGGCCTGCCAGGTCTGGTCGGCGAACAGGAAGCAGGTGCGGTGGTTCCAGGTCTCTGTGCCGGGAATCGACCGGAGGCGGAAATCCGGGAAGCGCCCGGGCAGGCCGCCGCTCGTCACCCCGGCCCAGCCGAGGCCCGCCATCGCCAGGGTGGCGAGGAGGCTAGATGCGAAGACCGGGCCGAGCCGCCGCGGCCGCGCCGGGACCGGCCGGTGCGGCCGCCGGAAGGGCTGCTCGACGAAGCGGTACGACAGGGCGGCGAGGGCGAGCGTCGCGGCGATTACCGCGGTGGTCTCGGGAGTGGTGAAGTCGCGCATCAGGGCGATCCGGCCGAGCACGATCAGCGGCCAGTGCACCAGGTAGGCCGAGTAGGAGATCAGCCCGACGGCGACGAGGGGCGGGAGCGCCAGCAGGCGGGACGCTGCGGCGGGGCGGGACCCCCGCGTCTCGCCGAGGCGGATCAGCAGGGCGGTGCCGAGGCAGGGGGGCAGGGCGCCGGCGCCGGGAAAGGGCGTGGCGTCGGTGTAGAGGAGCGACGGCGCCAGGATGCCGGCGAGCCCGGCGAGGCCGGCGAGCTGACGCAGGACCGGATGGCCAAGGAGCGGCGGCAGCGGGCGCGCCGTGCCCTGCGGCGCCATCGCCAGCAGGGTGCCGACGAGGAGCTCCCAGGCCCGGGTCGGCAGCAGGTAGAAATTCGCCGTCGGCGCGTAACGGCCGGCATAGAGGCTCAGACCGAACGACAGGAGGGCGACCGCCGCGAAGGGCAGCCAGAGCGGCCGCATCCGCAGGCGCACCAGCAGCAGCAGCGACACCGGCAGGACGCAATAGAACTGCTCCTCGACCGACAGCGACCAGGTGTGCAGCAGCGGCCGGTACAGTGCCGCGGCATCGAAATAGCCCGAGGCGCGCCAGAAATAGAGGTTCGCCACCGACAAGGCCGAAGCCGCCGCGCTGCCGGCGTAATCCTCGAGCTGCGGCGGCAGCAGGAGCCAGTACGCCGCCAGCGAGGTCAGGGCGAGGGTCGCGACCAGGGCCGGCAGGATGCGCCGGATGCGCCGCGCGTAGAAATCTGCGAGGTGGATGCCGCCGCCGGCCGCCTCCCGCATCAGCCCGCGGGCGATGACGTAGCCGGAGATGACGAAGAACACGTCGACCCCGACGAAGCCGCCCGGCATCCAGGGCACGCCGACATGGTAGAGGATCACCGCCAGCACGGCGACGGCGCGCAGGCCGTCGATGTCGGGCCGATAGCCCGCGGCCATCGCCTGCCCGCTCACAGCAGTTTGCATGGTTCGCGCCCCCGAATGACGGCCCGTGATCGTCGTCCTGCCATGGATGATGACGCTCGCTCTGGTCGAGCGAAGTTGTTCGAGCAGGTTTCTGACGTGTGCGGACGTTTTTCCATCCCTCGACAGTCACAATTTAGAAAAAACGCGGACAGGATGCAGTGCATCCTTTGTGGGTAGGGGTTGCGGCGACTGTCGATCGTCGTTGAGGCGGGGCCGGAGGCGCCGGTCGGGAGTCTCTCCGCTTGCGACGAGGCGGAGTATTCGGACTCCTGGCGGTACTGGCCTGGCAGCGAAACAGGCCCGCTCTCGTCCGCGCGGCGGCATTCGGGACCGGGAGCCGGGTCCTCGTGCAGTAAAGCTCAGGTTGGTGCGCCAGACGCGCGCCGGTCGAGGTCTGGTCCGGGCCGTCGCGGTCCCCGCGCGGGATCTTCGCTCCCGATTTCCCGCTTCGGTTAAGACGAGGACATCTTGCGGCACGTCGCGATCGACGAGCTTGAGCGGTCCGGCGTCCCGCGGCGGACTCGGACGGGGACGGAATTGCGCGGGGCGGCCGGACGGAACCGGCCGCCCGCGCGCTCATCCCCCGAAAGGCGCAAGGCCTCTAAGCATCATTCGCCGAAGTGGTCACCGGTTCGGCGACGAAAATGATGCAAAAATAAGGAACTAAGCAGAGTTGCCCTGTGCAACTCTGCTTAGAAATCGGCGTGCAGGCGGGTGCCGAAGAAGTTGGCGGGGCCGCGGTCGCGGTTATAGGCGGGGTTCACCACCAGCTGGTAGTTGAACGACACCGTCACCGCCTTGGTGAGGCTGAGCGCGTAGTAGGTCTCGAGGGCGCGTTCCGTGCCGTAGTTCAGGCGCCCGTCGCCGATCAGCAGGCCCAAGCCCCCATTGGCGAAGAACGCCCGGTGCGACGGCGACAGGCCGTTGATCGCCGCGCCGATGCCGAGCGTGTCGCCCGGCCGCTCCCAGGCGGTGCCCTTGAGCGAGAGCCCGCCCGACAGGCTGCGGTCGACGTCGGTGAAGGACAGGCTCTCGTTGCGCCCGTCGGAGACGCTGGCCCGGGCGAACAGGCCGAGATCCGGCGTCAGCGCCTGTTCCAGGTTGATGTAGGCGCCGGTCTTGCGCCGGGGCCGGCGCGTCGCGGCCGCCGCGTCGTTGATGTCGTCGTAGATCCCGCTCTGGGTCAGGCCGACGACCTGGCGGTAATTGGCGGTGTTGCCGACATTGCTGAACAGGCCGATGCGCAGCTTGCCCGGCTGGTCGAGCCCCGGGAGGACGTGGCGCTCCTCGAACTCGATGTTGGTGCCGGCGCGCTCGAACACCCGCGGGTCGAGCACGTCGTTCGAGGGCTCCTTCGGCACCTGGGTGTAGGCGGCGCGAATGGCGAATTCCGGCCGGTTGTACTCGACCATCACGCCTTGGGTGAATCCGGGGAGGTTGGCCGGGAAGTCCCAGGCCGAGGAGCCCCAGATCGACCAGTTCATGAAGTCGACCCGCGGGTCGTGGGCGTAGACGTTGCCGTCGAAGAAGTCGCCGAGCGCGAACTTGCCGGCCACCACCGAGATCCGCTCGACGTCGCGGGTCATCGCCACCTGGTTGACACCGTCCGGCACGTCCTCGGTGGCGCCGCCGAGGCCGAAGGTCTGGCGGATGAAGTAGCGGTTCGAGCGCAGTTTCGGGAACGGCGCGCCGGCCTTCTGGGCCTCGCCGTTGACGAAGCCGGCGACGCCGAGGGTGCGCGACAGGCCGAATCCCTGGGAGAACTCCGGGTTGTAGTAGAGCTCGGTGCTGTCGGTCAGCTTCACGCCGAGGAACAGGGTCGCGGTGGTGGTGGACTGGACCTGGTTTCCCACCAGGCTGTTCTCGCCGCGATAGGGCGCGCGGAAGCCCGGCACGCCCTGCATCACGAAGGTGGTCTGGCCGTGGAAGGAGTAGCGGCCGGTGTCGCGGCTCGCCGGGGCGTCCTCGGCCACCTCCGCCGGCAGCTTCAGGCCGTAGGGGTACCAGGACAGCCGCGCCATCATCTGGTGCGAGGAGAAGGCGGCCTGCGTCGTCACCGGGCCGAGGCCCGGCACGTTCCCTAAGTCGAAGCGGCCGGAGCGGCCGAGATCGACGTAGCGGTAATCGAGGCCGAGCGCGAGGTTCGGGGTGATGGCGTATTGCACGCCCGCACCCAGGGTGAAGCCGAGGAACGACAGGTCGCGTCGCGCGCTCGCCACCGCGCCCGTGGCGAGGTCCGGATAGGTCGCGAGCACCCGCGCATTGGCTCCGGCGAGCCCGAAGGTGGCGTAGACGAGATAGCTCTCGAACGAGTAGCCGAGGCGGGCGCGCAGCGCGCCGTAGAGGTCGGTCTTCCCCCGGATCACGCTGAAGGGCGGATCGACGTCCTCGTAACCGAAGCCGACCGCATTCGAGGGCACCGGGCGCTTGAGGTTGGCGCCGTAGAGGTCGGCCTCCAGGCCGTAGAGATACGGCCCCGTCTGCCAGTTATAGCCGCCGAACAGCCCGCCGACCGCCGTGGTGGCGGTGCGGCCGGTATCCGAGCGCCGCGTCGAGTCACCGCTTTGGAAGGCCGGGATCGGCTGGCCGCCGATCGTGCTCGGCCCGAAGCGGTAATTGCCGAACGAGGCGCCGGCGCTGCCCTCGATCCCGAGATACGGACCGGACCAGTCGACGAAGGTCGGGGTGGCAGGAGCAGCCGGGGTGGAGAGAGCGGGAGGGCGCAGGTCGGCCGCCTGCGCGAGGCCCGCGCACAACCCGAGAGCCACCCCGATTCCCGCTCCGCCCGTCCGCCGCATCGCCCACGTCCCCCGTCGTTCCGGGGCCAGGTATAGCCAATGCTATATTCCTGGCAACCGGCCACGCTTGTCTGGGGATGGCGTCTACGGTTTCCGTGACGGTAATGTCACGGCCGCGCCGTCATGACCGGATTCTCACCGTTCAGCAGCCCGCGGGCGGCGAGGTTGCGCATCAGCGCCGCCGCCCCGAAGGTCCAGGGCTCGCAATCCTGGCAGTGGCGCATGCGGTTGACCAGCGCCCCGAGGCTAGGAGAGCGGATCACCACCCGGTCGCCGACCTTGTGGGTGAAGCCCTGGCCCGGGGCGCCCCGATCCTCGACCGGCGCGAACATCGTGCCGAGGAAGAGCACCGCGCCGTCCGGGTACTGGTGGGTCCCGCCCATCATCGCATCCACCAGGTCGGCCGGGTCGCGGCTGATCTCGGAAAGCGGCGAGGTGCCGGCGAGCCGGAACCCGTCCTCGCCCGTCACCTCCAGGCTCACCACCGTGCGGCGGACATGGTCGAGGCTGAACGTCTCGTCGAACAGCCGCACGAACGGCCCGAGCGCGCAGGAGGCGGCGTTGTCCTTGGCCTTGCCGAGCAGCAGGGCCGAGCGGCCCTCGAAGTCGCGCAGGTTGACGTCGTTGCCAAGGGTCGCCCCGACAATGCGCTGGTCGGAGGCCACCACCAGAGCCACTTCCGGCTCCGGGTTGTTCCACTGCGAGCCCGGATGCAGGCCCGCCTCCTGGCCGCAGCCGACGGAGGAGAGCGGCTGCGCCTTGGTGAAGATCTCGGCGTCGGGACCGATGCCGACCTCGAGGTACTGGCTCCAGGCGCCTTGCGCCACCAGCACGCTCTTCAGCGCCATCGCCTCGGGCGAGCCGGGCTTCAGCCGGCGCAGGTCGTTGCCGACGAGGCGCCCGACCTCGACCCGGATCGCCGCCGCGGCGTCCGGGTTGCCGCGGGCCCGCTCCTCGATCACCCGCTCCAGCATCGAGACCGCGAAGGTCACACCGGCGGCCTTGACCGCCTGAAGGTCGATCGGCGCCAGGAGCCAGGGCTTGGCGGCGTCGCGGGTGTCCGGCGGCGTGTTGGCGAGCACCGCGTCGAGGGGAGCGATCGTCTCGCCCGCCGCGCCCCGCAGGGCGCTCGCCGGGTCGGGCGTCTCGCACAGGTCGCGGATGGTCGGGAAGGCGCGGGTGATGTCGACGAGTTCCGGCTGCCCGTCGGCGCCCGGCCGCACCGCGACGGTGCTCGGGCCGTTCAGCTCCGGCCGCCAGACGCGGCCGGCGAGCGCGCCGGCGAGGCCGTCCTCCGGCAGGATGGCGCGGGCGTCGTAAGCGTCGAGAATCGGCTGCATGGTCTGGTCTCCTCCCGGGGCCGGCGCCCGTTCGGCGGGCGCGCGGCGTCGGGTTGAGACCTAAGCCGATCGGGTGCGGCGGGAAAGCGGATCCTGCCGGCTTCGCCCGATGGAATCGACGCTTCGCGGTCAGGCCGCGTCCGGGCGGCAGGCCAGGGCCTGCCGGAGCGCCTGCTCGGCGGGGACCGGGCGGCCGAGATGGTAGCCCTGCACGAACGGGCAGCCGAGAGTTCGCAGGGTGGCGAGGTCCTCGGCGGTCTCGACGCCCTCGGCCACCACTTCGAGGCCGAGCGCCCGGCCGAGGCCCAGCACCGCCTGGACCAGCCCGCGCTTGTCGTCGGACTCCGACAGGCCGGTGACGAGGCTGCGGTCGATCTTGACCCGGCCGGCCCGCAGCTGGCGCAAGGACGCCAGCGACGAGTAGCCGATGCCGAAATCGTCCAGCGCCACCCGGATCCCGGCGCGGGAGAGGGCCGCGAGCTTGCCCTGCACCGCCTCGATGTCGAGGGCGGTCTCCTCGGTGATCTCGATCTCGAGGAGGGCGGGGCCTAAGCCCAGCGCCCGCAGGCGGTCGAGCACGATCTCGTCGACCGGGATCTGCGCCATCTCCCGCGGCGAGACGTTCATCGCCACCCGGATGTCGGGCACGCCGCTGGCCCGCAGGGCCTGCATCGCGCCGCAGACCTGCTCCAGGATGAAGCGCAAGAGCGACTCGGTCAGGCCGGCCCGGGCGGCGGCGGCGACGATCTCGCCGGGCGGGATCCAGCCGTGGACCGGGTGGTTCCAGCGCACCAGGGCCTCGAGGCCGGCGACGCGGCCGCCGCCCTCGCCGAAGATCGGCTGGAACCAGACCGCCAGGCCGTTCTCGGCGAGCGCGTGGGAGAGGTCGCGCTCGCTGTCGCGCCGCATCTCCAGGCGCCCGCGCAGGCCCTCGTCGAAGATCCGGACGCGGTTCCGCCCGGCGGCCTTGGCGGCGTAGAGCGCCTCGTCGGCGCAGGTCAGCATCTCGGTCAGGCTCGGCCCGTGGGCGTGGCACAGGCCGATGCTGATGCCGAGGCGGCCGGTATCGAAGCTCTCGAACGGCTCGACCACCGCCTGGATCAGCGCCGATGCCAGGTCTGCGGGCGCCTGGCCGGCGGCCGGATCGTACAGGATTGCGAACTCGTCGCCGCCGAAGCGGGCCGCCAGCGCCTCCGCCGGCAGGGTCCGGCGCAGGCGCCGCGCCACCTCGATCAGCACCCGGTCGCCGGTCGAGTGGCCGTAGACGTCGTTGACCGACTTGAAGCCGTCGAGGTCGAGCAGCATCAGGCAGGGCGCCGGCCCCGGATGCCGGATCCGCGCCTCCGCTCCCTGCGCGAAGCCGGCCCGGTTCATCAGCCCGGTGAGGGCGTCGTGGGTGGCGCGCCGGCGCATCTCGTCGGCCAGCGCGCTCGCCGCCGCGTGCGCCTCCTGGCGGGCGCGGGCGAGCGCCGTCGCCTCGTTCTTCAACCGGGAGGTGCGGCGAAAGCCCCGCTCGGTCTCGACGGCGCTGCGCAGGAGCGCCGCCAGGTAGAGCAGGACCGTGAAGGCGAGGCCGATCCGGTCGATCCCGCCGGCATAGGCGAGGCAGCCCGCCACCGTCAGGAGCGGCGGCGTGATGAAGCTCGCGGGAATCGCCGCATAGGCCATGCCGTGGGTGACGGCGCCGGCGGTGATGCCGCACACGACCACGAGGTAGAACAGGGTCTGCGGCGCGGTGTAACCGTCGCACAGGAGCGCCACCAGGGACCAGACCAGACCCGACAGGAAGGCCGCCAGGGTGGCGAGGCGCAGGTGCCGGTCGATCGCGCGGGCGCCGGCCCGGGCCTGCTCGGGCGGCGCGTCCTCGGGGACGGCGAGGCCGGCGCACGATGCCCGGCACAGGCCGAAGCGAGTGAGGTTGACGACCGACGATGCCGCGAACCAGGCGAGGCCGGCGGCGGCGTGTCCCGCCTGCGCGGCGACGAGGGCGCTGGTGGCGCCGAGGATCGCGTTGACCGGCATCGCGTGCTGCACGCTGCGGCGCACTGCATCGAGCTGATCGCGCCGGATCGAGGCGCGCAGATCCGGGCCGTCGCCCGGCATGTCGGAGCCCGGTCCCTGGCTGCCTGGTCCTGACATGTCACCTCGGCGGGTCAGCCCTGCTGCCGTAACAGCGGATGGTAAAGAATCGCTGACCACGGTCCGGGTCAAGCCGGCCGGGGTCAAGACGGCCAAGGTCATGGCATCCATGGTCGTGGTACCCGAGCGCAGCCCGCTCCCGCCGCTCCCCGTCGCGCGCTGCCGTGGCGGAACGGTGTCCGAGCCTGGCGGTTAATTGCATCGCGAGAGCGCGAGGAGACATCATGCGGAACGTGGCGAAGGCGGCTGTAGTGGCGGTCGTGACGCTGATGGGCGTCGGCGCGGCCGAGGCGAAGGGCTGCATCAAGGGCGCGATCATCGGCGGCATCGCCGGGCATTACCTCGCCGAGCGCGGCGTCGTCGGTGCGGTGGCGGGCTGCCTCGCCGGCCGGGCGCTCGCCAAGCGCCGCGCCCAGCGCGACGTCGATTACGGCGCCCGCGTGCGCCCGCGCGACGGCTACGGCCAGGCCCGGGGCTACAATTACTGAGGCCAGGATTACCGAGGCTCGGCGTCCGGCGGTCTCCCGACCGCCGGAGGCCTAGCCCTCGATGGACGAGCGGCGAATCCGCCGGCGCGGCGATCCGTCCCGTGCCGGCGCGTCCGCTCGCCCCATCTGATCCCGCATCCGTCACGCGGGCGAACGCGAACACGCATGGCCGTCTACTTCACCGCCGACACGCATTTCGGCGATGCCCACATCCTGCGCCAGCGCGGCCGGCTTTTCGCCTCGCTTGAGGCGCACGACGAGACCCTGGTGGCGAACTGGAACGCCGTGGTCGGACCCGAGGACGAGGTCTGGCACGTCGGCGATTTCGCGGCCCATGCCGAGCGCGAGCATTGCGCCGCGGTCTTTTCCCGGCTGAACGGCGTCAAGCGCCTGGTGCGCGGCAACCACGACAGCAACCGTGTCCTCGACCTGCCCTGGGCCGACCCTCCGGTCGAGAGCGCGCGGATCACCCTGCGGGAGGAGGGCCGGGAGTGGCGGCTGTTCCTCGCGCACTACGCCCACCGGGCCTGGCCGGGCCTGTGGCGCGGCACCCGCCACCTCTACGGCCATACCCACGGCACGCTGCCCGACACCATCCGCTCCTGCGACGTCGGGGTCGATGCCTGGGAGTACCGCCCGGTGCGGCTGGCGGCGCTCGCCGCGCGCCAGGACGCCGCGACGCTGGTGCCGGAGGAACTGGCCCGGGACCGGGCGCGGGAGGAGGCCGCCCGCGCGGCGGGCGGGGATTGAGAGCGTCGAGACAAAGAGTTTTGTCCCACCCACGCCCTCATCCTGAGGTGCCGCGCAGCGGCCTCGAAGGAGGCCTCCAGACACCTCGGCGATCCCTGGAGGCCTCCTTCGAGGTCAGTCGATCGCAGACCGACTGACACCTCAGGATGAGGGGGGTGGTTGGGGGGAAACGGAGCCCATCGGGCTCCGGGACGGCGATCACCCGCCGATGTTGTACGCCGCCAGAGCCGCCATGTTGACGAGGTCGGAATCGGTCGCCCCGAGCGGGACGATCTGCACCGCCTTGTCGAGGCCGACGATCAGCGGCCCGAGAACCTGGGCGCCGCCGAGCTCCTGCAGCATCTTGGTGGAGATCGAGGCCGAGTGGAAGGCCGGCATCACCAGGACGTTGGCCGGCTGCTTGAGGCGGCTGAACGGATACTGCGCGAGCAGGTCCTTGTTCAGCGCCACGTCGGCCGCCATCTCGCCGTCATACTCGAAGTCGACCCGCATGCCGTCGAGGATCTTGACCGCCTCCTGCACCTTCTCGGCGCGCTCGGCCTTGGGGAAGCCGAAGGTCGAGAAGGACAGCATCGCCACCCGTGGCTCGTAGCCGAGGCGCCGCGCCACGCCCGCCGCCTCGATGGCGATGCCGGCGAGCTCTTCGGCGCTCGGCATCTCGTGGATCGCCGTGTCGGCGACGAGCACCACGCGGCCCTTCGCGAGGCAGAGCGAGATGCCGATCACCCGGTGCCCGGGCTTGTGGTCGATGACCCGGCGCACGTCCTCGAGGGCGATCGAGTAGTTGCGGGTGGTGCCGGTCACCATCGCGTCGGCGTCGCCGAGCGCCACCATCGAGGCGGCGAAGTGGTTGCGGTCCTGGTTGATCAGGCGCTGGCAGTCGCGGAACAGGTAGCCCTTGCGCTGCATCCGGGCGTAGAGGAACTGCGCATAGACGCTGTTGCGATGCGACTTCGCGGCGTTGTGGATCTCGATGTTGTCGCGGCCGGTGAGATCGATGCCGGCGGCCTCGGCATTGGCCATCACCCGGTCCTCGCGGCCGACCAGGATCGCGGTGCCGAGGCCCTGGTTGACGAAGGAGACCGCGGCGCGGATCACCACCTCCTCCTCGCCCTCGGCGAAGACGACACGCTTGGGGAACTTGCGCACCCGCTCGAACACCCGGTTGAGGGTGCCGGCGACGGGGTCGCGCCGCGCCGAGAGCTGGGCCCGGTAGCGGTCCATGTTGTCGATCGGCTTGCGGGCGACGCCGGTCTCCATCGCGGCCTTGGCGACGGCCGGCGGCACGGTGTGGATCAGGCGCGGATCGAACGGCACCGGGATGATGTACTCGCGCCCGAAGCGCGGCCGGGCGCCCTGATAGGCCGCCGCCACCTCGTCCGGCACGTCCTCGCGGGCCAAAGCCGCCAGCGCCTGCGCCGCCGCGATCTTCATCTCCATGTTGATCGTGGTCGCGTGCACGTCGAGCGCGCCGCGGAAGATATAGGGGAAGCCGAGGACGTTGTTGACCTGGTTCGGGTAATCCGAGCGCCCGGTCGCCACGATGGCGTCGTCGCGCACCTGGCCGACTTCCTCGACGGTGATCTCCGGATCGGGATTCGCCATCGCGAAGATGATCGGCTGCGGCGCCATCGAGGCGATCATCTCAGGCGTGAAGGCGCCCTTGACCGACAGGCCGAACACGATGTCGGCGCCGTCCATCGCCTCGGCCAGCGTGCGCTTCGAGGTCGCGACCGCGTGGGCCGACTTCCACTGGTTCATGCCCTCGGTACGGCCCTGGAACACCACGCCCTTGGTGTCGCACAGGATCACGTTCTCGGAGCGGAAGCCCAGCGCCTTGACGAGCTCGATGCAGGCGATGCCGGCCGCCCCCGCGCCGTTGACGACGAGCTTGGCCTCCGCGATGTCGCGGCCCGTGATGTGCAGGGCGTTAATGATGCCCGCCGACGAGATGATCGCGGTGCCGTGCTGGTCGTCGTGGAAGACCGGGATGTCCATCAGTTCCCGCAGGCGCTCCTCGATGATGAAGCACTCGGGGGCCTTGATGTCCTCCAGGTTGATGCCGCCGAAGGTGGGGCCGAGGTAGCGCACGCAGTTGATGAACGCCTCGGCATCCTCCGTCCCGACCTCGAGGTCGAAGGAATCGATGTCGGCGAAGCGCTTGAACAGGACCGCCTTGCCCTCCATCACCGGCTTCGAGGCGAGCGCGCCGCGGTTGCCGAGGCCGAGGATCGCGGTGCCGTTCGAGATCACCGCCACGAGGTTGCCCTTGGCGGTGTAGTCGTAGGCCAGCGCCGGATCGTCGGCGATGGCGAGCACCGGCACGGCGACGCCGGGCGAGTAGGCGAGCGACAGGTCGCGCTGCGTCGCCATCGGCTTCGTCGCCACCACCTCCAGCTTGCCCGGGCGGCCGTGCTGGTGGAACTGCAGCGCCTCCTGGTCGGTGAAGGTCGGGCGCTTGCGGCGGGTGACGGGGCGGGACTCGCTCATGCCAAGCTCTTCTTTCGACGACGGTTCACGCTGACGGCGGGACCCGTCCCTTAGGGCCATGATCCGGCCGGCTCAAGCGGAGCTGCGGCGCCAACGAGCAGTCTGGCGCCATTTTCGGCGGGGACGACCATCCCCATCTTCCCCGCAATGCCGGTCTGGAGCGTGGGCGCCGGCCTCTGTTAGTCTTGCCGACCAGGATCGCCGCGGATCCGACGACAGCCCCAAGGTCACCGGCCCGAGATCTCATGACGATGGACAGCGACACCGGCCGCCTCCTGCGCGACGAGCCCTACGACCTCGCCGAGGCGGCGCCGCCGCCGCCGCCCGCTCGCGGCCGGCGCGCGTCCGCGCCCGACGACGAGGCCAAGGTCTCGCCGATGATGGCGCAGTACATCGAGATCAAAGCGGCCAATCCCGATTCCCTGCTGTTCTACCGCATGGGGGACTTCTACGAGCTGTTCTTCGAGGACGCCGAGATCGCCTCGCGGGCACTCGGCATCGTGCTCACCCGCCGCGGCAAGCATGGCGGCGCCGACATCCCGATGTGCGGCGTGCCGGTGGAGCGTTCCGACGATTACCTGCAGCGCCTGATCGGCCTCGGGCATCGCGTCGCGGTCTGCGAGCAGACCGAGGATCCGGCCGAGGCGAAGAAGCGCGGTGGAAAGTCGGTGGTGCGGCGCGAGGTGGTGCGCCTCGTGACACCGGGCACCATCACCGAGGACCGCCTTCTCGATCCCGGCCGGGCCAACGTGCTCCTGGCGCTCTCGCGCCGGCGCGCCTCGGATTCGGCCTGGACGTACGGGCTCGCCGCCGTCGACATCTCGACCGGGCGCTTCTCCCTCGGCGAGGTCGAGGGCGCGGGGCTTGCCGCCGAGATCGCCCGGCTCGACCCGCGCGAGATCGTGATGGCCGACGCCATCCACCAGGATCCCGACCTCGCGCGCCTGTGGCGCGACACCCGCGCCGCCGTGACGCCGGTCGGCCGCGGCGACGTCGATCCGGCTTCCGCCGAGCGGGCGTTGAAGGAGCAGTTCGGCGTCCAGACCCTCGATGGGTTCGGCAGCTTCAGCCGCGTCGAGATCGCGGCGGCGGGCGCCGTCCTGCACTACATCGCCCGCACCCAGCTCGGCGCCAAGGTGACCTTAAGCCCGCCGGCCCGCCAGGCGGCCGGCGCGAGCCTGATGATCGACGCGGCGACGCGCCAGAACCTCGAACTCACCCGCACGCTCTCGGGCGAGCGGGCGGGCAGCCTGCTCGCCGCCATCGACCGCACGGTGGGCGGGGCCGGCGCGCGTCTGCTCGCCGAGCGGCTCGCCGGTCCCTCGACCGACCTCGCGCTGATCCGGCGCCGCCACGACGCGGTGGAGTTCCTGGTGGGCGAGGGTGGCCTGCGGGCCGAGCTCCGGGCCGAGCTCGCCCGCGCGCCCGACATGGCCCGGGCGCTGACCCGGATCGGACTCGGCCGCGCCGGTCCCCGCGATCTCGCGGCGCTCCGCGACGGGTTGCTCGCCGCCCGCGGCATCGCGACGGCGCTGGCTGGGGCCGGGGCGCTGCCGGGCGAGATCGGCAAGGCCGCCCGCATCCTCGCCGGGCTCGACGAGGGGCTCGCCGACGAACTGGCCGGGGCGCTCGCCGACGACCTGCCGCTCCAGCGCCGCGACGGCGGCTTCGTGCGCGAGGGCTACCGGGCGGAGCTCGACGAATCCCGCACGCTCCAGCGCGATTCGCGCCAGGTCGTGGCCGGGCTCCAGGCCCGCTACGCGTCTGAGACCGGCTGCCGGAGCTTAAGGATCAAGCACAACAACCTGCTCGGCTACTACATCGAGGTGCCGCAGGCCTTCGGCGAGACCCTGCTGAAGGATCCCTGGCGCGCCACCTTCGTCCACCGCCAGACCATGGTGGACGCGATGCGCTTCACCAGCGTCGAATTGGGCGAGCTGGAGACGAAGATCGCCAACGCCGCAGGCCGCGGCCTTTCCCTCGAACTCGAGATCTTCGAGACCCTGTCCAAGGCCGTGATGGCCGAATCCGATTCGATCGTCGCGGCGGCGAGCGCGCTCGCGGCGCTCGACGTCGCCGCCTCGCACGCAGAACTCGCCGTCGAGCTGAACTGGACGAGGCCTGTCGTCGACGACAGCCTCGCCTTCCGGATCGAGGGCGGGCGCCACCCGGTCGTCGAGGCGGCCCTGACCCGTGCCGGCGAGGCCTTCATCGCCAATGCCTGCGATCTCTCCGGCGACAAGGCGGGCCAGATCCTCCTCGTCACCGGCCCGAACATGGGCGGCAAGTCGACCTTCCTGCGCCAGAACGCGCTCATCGCCGTGCTCGCCCAGATGGGCGCCTACGTGCCGGCGGCTTGCGCCCATCTCGGCCTCGTCGACCGGCTCTTTTCCCGCGTCGGCGCCGCCGACGACCTGGCGCGCGGCCACTCGACCTTCATGGTCGAGATGGTCGAGACCGCCGCAATCCTCAACCAGGCGACCCGCCGCTCGCTCGTGGTGCTCGACGAGATCGGCCGGGGCACCGCCACCTTCGACGGCCTCTCGATCGCCTGGGCCTGCCTCGAGCACCTGCACGGCGCCAATGGCTGCCGGGCCCTGTTCGCGACGCATTTCCACGAGCTGACCGCGCTGGCCCAGCGCCTCGACCGGCTCTCCAACGCCACCCTCAAGGTGACCGAGTGGAAGGGCGACGTGGTCTTCCTGCACGAGGTGGTGCCCGGCGCCGCCGACCGCTCCTACGGCCTCCAGGTCGCCCGTCTCGCCGGCCTGCCGGCCCCGGTGATCGCCCGGGCGAAGGCGCTGCTCGCCGAGCTGGAGCGGGGGGAGGGCGGTTCTGGCCGGCGCAAAGCCCCCGCCGAGCTGCCGCTCTTCTCCGCCATGCCGGCCGCCCCGCCGCCGGCCCCGGTGGTGGTGGAGACGCCCGACCCGGTCGGCCTGCTGCTCGACGGGATCGACCCGGATTGTTTAAGCCCGCGGGAGGCGCTGGACGCGCTCTATCGGCTCAAGGCGGCCAGAACCGGGGGCTAAATAGGCGCTGGTGCTGCGCACCTTCTCGGGCCTTCCCGGCAGCTGCACGGTCTCGAAACCGGCAATCTATGCCGGATTGTCGACCCCGGCGCTGTGGCTGGTCCGGATAAGAATGTGAAGCATCGCCGGCCTCGCGCCCCGCGGCCTCAAGGCGCCAGCACCACCCCGTCCGGCGCCTCCGCCGGCGCCCCGCCGTGATATCGCCCCGCCACGTAATCCAAAGCCGCCCGGATCACCCGCTCGGAATAGGGCTTGGCGATGATCCCAGCCGCTCCCGCGAAATCCGGCGGCACGCGCTTGGCGTTGGCGGTGGTGAACAGAACCGTGGTGCCCGCCCGAGCGCTCAGGGCCTGGGCTACCGCGACGCCGGTCGGGCCGTCGGCGAGGTGGATGTCGACGAGGGCGATGTCGGGGGAGAGGTCGCGGGCGAGCGCGATCGCCTCGCCCGAGCGGGTGGCGACGCCGACCGGGACGTAGCCGGCCTCCTCCAGGAGGCATTCGAGTTCGAGGGCGATGAACGCCTCGTCCTCGACGATCAGGACCCGCAGGCCCCCCGCGCTCAATGCCCGCCGCCCAGCGGGAGGACCACGTGGGCGCGGGTGCCGGGACCCAGATCCTCGAAGGCGAGGCTGCCGCGCAGCTGGCGCACCAGCATGCCGACGAGGTCGCGGCCGAAGCCCTCGGGGTTGTCGGGTTGCGTGCCCAGTCCGACGCCGTCGTCGCGGACGTCGAGGATCAGGCGCCCGCCCTCCGCTCGCGCCGTGATGGCGACATGGCCGCTGCGGTCGCCCGGGAAACCGTGCCGGACCGCGTTGACGGCGAGCTCGTGCACCAGGAGCGCCAGGGGTGCGGCCATCGAGGCCGGCACCGCCACCGCCGCGACGTCGACCGTGAGGGCGATGCGGTCCGGGTCGAGCCCGGCTTCGAGGTCGGCGGCGAAATCGGCGGCGAAGTCGCGCAGGTCGAACCGGGCGACGTCGCTCACCGCGTAGAGCAGGCGGTGGGCGGTGGCGAGCGCGCCGATCCGGTCGGCCATGCTGCGCAGCACGTCGCGGCAGGCCGGGTCGCGGGCGCGCCGCGCCTTGAGCAGCACGAGGGATGAGATGACCTGGAGGTTGTTCTTCACCCGGTGGTCGACCTCGTGCAGCAGGGCGGTCTGCTGGTCGAGGGCGGTCTGGAGCGCCCGGTTGCGCGCCTCAAGGTCCTGGGCGAGGCCGTCCTTCTCCCGCGACAGCGTCCGCTCGGCCTGGCGGGTCCGGGTGACGTCGGTCAGCACCGCGAAGTAGGAGCGCAGGGTGCCGGCCTCGTCCCGCACCGGGGTGAGGGTCATGTCGTTCCAGAACGGATGCCCGTCCTTGCGGTAGTTCAGGAGATCGACCCGCACGGGCTCGCCCCGGGCTACCGCATCCCGCACCAGGTCGATCACCGAGGGGTCCGTGTCGGGGCCCTGCAGGAAGCGGCAGTTGCGCCCGACCACCTCGTCGGCCGCGTACCCGGTTAGCCGGCAGAAGGCGTCGTTGGCGAACACGATCGGGTTGTCGGGCAGTGCAGGGTCGGTCATCACCATCGGCGTCGCGCTGGCGCGGAAGGCGGCCAGGAAGGGCGCATCCAGGGACGACGCGCCGTGGAGAGACGACTCTTCGACGCGCATCGCCCTCGTCCCGGCCTGCCTCGGAGCGTTCAAACCGATCATCCGCAACCCGCCCGTCCGCGGCTCGGCTCCGCCGGGACGATCCGCGGCGGAGCGGGGCCGTGGCCCCGTTCCACTCAGCGAACCCGCGACCCGGGGCGGGGTTCCCGATGGTCACGTAAGCTGCGGTGGATGCAATGTTAATTCTTCATCCATCATGATCCCGCCCACATGCTGGGGTCGACTCTGCGGCGGTGGCCGCAGGCCGGAGAGGACGACGAGCGCGATGACCAAGACGGCCGGGAGAGAGGACACGGGCTGGCTCGCCCGCACCCGTGCCACCCTGCGGGACGTGGCGGCGGACCGGCGGATGGCCATGATGCTGGTGCTCGGCTTCGGCGCCGGGCTGCCGATCCTGCTCGTCTTCGCCACCCTGTCGGCCTGGCTGCGCAGCGCCGGCATCGAGCGCTCGAGCATCGGGCTCCTCAGCTACGTCTCGCTCGCCTACACGCTGAAGTTCCTCTGGGCGCCCGTCATCGACCGGATCGACCTGCCGGTGCTGTCGCGGTGGCTCGGCCGGCGCCGGGCCTGGATGCTGCTGTCGCAACTCGCAGTAGCGGCGGGCCTGGTCGCGATGAGCCGGGGCGATCCGGCGGGCGACCTCGGCTACACGGTGCTCTGTGCGCTCGTCATCGCCTTCGCCTCGGCGACGCAGGACATCGTGGTCGACGGCTGGCGCATCGATTCCGCCCCGACCGAGCGGCAGGGCATGATGCTCGCCTCCTACCAGCTCGGCTACAGCCTCGCGCGCATCTGCGCCGGCGCGGGCGCGCTGTTCGTCGCCGATGCCTTCGGCTGGGCGCCGGCCTATGGCAGCATGGCGCTCCTGATGCTCCTCGCCATCGCCGGCACGCTCGCGGCGCCGAAGGTGCCGGGGCGCGATCCCGGGCCGCGGCGCGGCTGGCGCCACGGCTTGCGCGAGGCGGTGGTCGATCCCTTCGCGGATCTCATGCGCCGCAAGGGCTCGGGGCTGGTGCTGATCCTGGCGCTCATCACCGTCTACCGCCTGCCCGACATCGTCTCGGGCATCATGGCGAACCCGCTCTACATCGACATGAAGTTCTCCCTGTCGGAGATCGCCACGGTCTCGAAGGTCTACGGCGTCTGGGTCGGCATCGCCGGGGCCTTCGCGGGGGGCATCGCGGTGAGCCGGCTCGGCCTCTACCCGGCACTCCTGATCGGCGGCATCGCGGCATCGGCCTCGAACCTGATGTTCGCCTGGCTGGCGCTCGCCGGCCACGACCTGCCGCTGCTCGTCGCCAGCATCAGCATCGACAACTTCGCCGGCGCCTTCGCCGGGACGGCACTCATCGCCTACATGTCGAGCCTGACCTCGCCGGCCTTCGCGGCGACGCAATACGCGCTGCTCTCCTCGCTCTACGCCCTGCCGGGCAAGTTCGTCGGCGGCCTGTCGGGCTTCGCCGTCGAGTCGCTCGGCTACCCGGCCTTCTTCGTCATGACCGCGGCCGTCGGCATCCCGGTGACCCTGCTGTGCCTGGGGCTCCGGATGCTGCCCGGCGAGATCGAGCCGGTGCCGGAGGAACTGCCGGCCCGGGCCTGAGGGCCGGCGCCCTGCTCCGGCCGCCCCTTGCGGAACCCGCCCCCGGCGCCCCAGCTTTAATCCCGAGCCTGTCTGTCCGCGAGGGAGCGCCCGTGTCCGAGATCGTCGCCGTCGAGCCCGCCCCGTCCCCCGTCCCGGTCGGGGCGCCGGAGCCGTTGAGCGCCGAGGACCGCGCGGCCCTGCGCCGGGCGGTCGCGTCCCTGGAGCGCCCGAGCCTCGCCGGCCGGCTCTCGTCCATGGCCGGCGCCCCCCTCGACCTGATCACCCGCGCCCTGCCGGCCCCCGTCGTCGACGCGGTCGGCCACGCCACCGAGACGGCGATGCGCGGCGCCCTGCACGTGGCGCTCGCGACCCTGCCGAAGGCGGCGGACTCCTCCTCGGAGGGCGGCTCCTCGGAGGGAGCTTTGGCGCCGCTCGGCCCCGACCTTTCGCCGTCCTGGCGCGCCCGGGCGATGGAGCTCCTGGAGCGCTTCCCGCCCGGCGACCGCGGCCACAAGGCGCTGGCGGCGGTCTCGGGCGCCATCGGGGGGGCCTTCGGCCTCTCGACGCTTGCCGTCGAATTGCCGCTCTCCACCACCCTGATGCTGCGCTCGATTGCCGAGATCGCCCAGCGCGAGGGCGAGGACTTGGGGAATCCGGAGGCCGCGCTCGCCTGCATGCAGGTCTTCGCGCTGGGCGGCCGCGGCCCCGCGCAAGGCGACGGGACGGCCGGGACCGCGGCCGAGAGCGGCTACTTCGCGGTGCGCGGCGCGCTCGCCAAGGCGATGTCGGAGGCGGCCCGCTACGCCGCCGGCCGCGGCCTCCTCGACGAGAGCGCGCCGGCGCTGATGCGCTTCGCCGGCCAGGTCGGCGCCCGCTTCGGGGGCGTGGTGTCGCAGAAGCTCGCCGCCCAGGCGGTGCCGGTGCTCGGCGCCCTCGGAGGCGCGGCTGTCAACACCGCCTTCATGGACCACTTCCAGGCCGTCGCCCGCGGCCACTTCACCGTGCGGCGGCTGGAGCGCCGCTACGGCAAGGCGGTGGTGCGGGAGGCCTTTGAGGCGGAGCGGGCGGCGCTCGGCACGGCGTAGCCTCGCCGTCGCTCATCCCCGCGCGCCGTAGCGGCCCTTGAGCAGGGCGTAGACGAGGCGCGCGGTCTGCACCTCGCCGCCCTCCGGCCGGCCGGGCTTCGTGCTCGGGTTCCAGCCGTAGAGGTCGAGATGGACATGGGCCTTCGCCGCCGGCGCGAAGCGGCGCAGGAACAGGGCCGCCGTCACCGCCCCGGCGAAGGGGCCGCCCGAGACGTTGTTGAGGTCGGCGATCTTCGAATCGAGCAAGGAGGCGTAGGGCGCCCAGAGCGGCATGCGCCAGACCGGATCGTGGACCGAGAGACCCGTGGCGGTCAGCTCGGCCGCCAGCGCGTCGTCCTCGGTGAACAGGGCCGGCAGGTCGGGGCCGAGCGCGACCCGGGCCGCGCCCGTCAGCGTCGCGAAGTCGAAGACCAGCTCGGGCTCCTGCTCGTCGGCGAGGCTCAGCGCGTCGGCGAGGATCAGCCGCCCCTCCGCGTCGGTGTTGCCGATCTCGACGGTGAGCCCGCGCCGGCTCGCCAGCACGTCGCCGGGGCGGAAGGCGTCGCCGGCGATCGCGTTCTCGACCGTTGGGACCAGCACCCGCAGGCGGATCGGGAGCCCGGCTCCCATCACCATCTCGGCGGCGGCGAGCGCCACCGCGGCGCCGGCCATGTCCTTCTTCATCAGCAGCATCGCGGCCGAGGGCTTGATGTCGAGCCCGCCGGTATCGAACACCACGCCCTTGCCGACGAGGGTGACACGCGGCGCCTCCGGGTCGCCCCAGGTCAGGTCGATCAGGCGCGGCGCCCGCGGCGAGGCCCGGCCGACCGCCGCGATGAGCGGGAAACCCTGCTCCAGCGCCTCGCCGGAGATCACGTTGACGGACGCGCCGAAGCGCTCGGCCAGGGCACGCGCCGCCGCCTCGATCTCCGCCGGGCCGAGGTCGTTCGCCGGCGTGTTGACGAGGTCGCGGCCGGCCGCCACCGCGTCGGCGATGCGGTCGATCTCCGCGGCATCCACGCCGTCCGGCGCCACCAGCCGCGCCTTCACGGCCGGCCGCTCGCGGTAGCGGCCGAAGCGGTAGCCGGCGAGCCGCCAGGCGAGCGCCGCGAGAGCCGGATCGCCGGGCGGGTTCTCGAGGCGATAGGTGCCCTCGGGCAGGGCATCGGGGAGGCGCCCGACCGCGAAGGGATCGGCCCGGCCAGTCTCGACCCCGAACAGCACCAGGGACAGCGCCCCGTCCGGCCCCGGCAGCAGGGCGGTCCGGCCGGGCTTGGCCTCGAACTCGGACGCCTTCGCGAAGGCGGCGGCCAGCGGCGGCAGCGCGGCCGCCACGGCCGGCCATCCGGCGGCGTCGACGCAGCGGATCGGGATGGCGTCCTCGGTCGCGGGCAGGAGCGTGGTCACGCGGGGCATCCCCTCCATCGAAAGGCCGGAGGGGGAGCCAAGACGCGGCGCTTGTCAATGCTCGGGCCGCCTGCACTCGGGGCGTGACGCAAGCCGTCGCAGGACCGCCCTGGCGTGGTCCCGCGGCCCCTGGAGCACTTCACGATCGCGTTGCCATCGCGAAGCTCTCTAGATCTTTGATTTTGCCGCATTGTCTTCGACGAACCGGTGTCCGCTTCGTCGGAAAATGCTCTAGACACGCTCGAAGGTCAGGTAGGTCGGCCGCCGCCCCTCCGCCGTGGTCTTGGCCTCGTAGCGGGTGCCGGGCCATTCCGGCCAGGCCGTGGTCCAGTCGGCGCTGCGGGTCGCGGTCCAGCGCAAGGCGCGGCAATTCGCGGCCCGCGCCAGGGTCCAGCCGGCGTAGTCGTCAATGTCCGAGGCAAAGCGGAACTCGCCGCCGGGCACCAGTACCCGGGCGATCTCGCGCAAGGATTCGTCCGAGACGAAGCGGCGCTTGCGCTGCCGGCGCTTCGGCCAGGGATCGGGATAGAGCAGGAAGACCCGCCCGATGCTGGCATCGGGCAACCGCGGCAGCAATTCCATCGCGTCCCTGTCCCACAGCCGGACGGTGTCGATCGCCTCGTCGTCGAGGGTGCGCAGGAGCTTCACCACGCCGTTGACGAAGGGCTCGCAGCCGATGATGCCGGTGCCCGGGTTGAGCCGGGCCTGGGCCGCGAGGTGCTCGCCGCCGCCGAAGCCGATCTCGAGCCAGGTCTCCGCGACCGGGCGGGGGAAGAGGGCGACTGGATCGAGGGGGCCATTCTCGGGCAGGCGCAGGCGGGGCAGGAGGGCGGCGAGGCGCTCCTCCTGGCCGGGACGCAGACGCTTACCCTTGCGCCGCCCGTAGAAGGCGCGGGCCCGCTCAGGCGCCGCGTCGGTGTCGTGATCGTCCATGGTATCCCGGTGCCGAAAAGGGGCGTGTGGACGCCCCGTTAGCACCGGGGCGCCGGATCAGGCGAGCGCGCTCTTGAGCTGGCCGATGAGGTCGGTGCGCTCCCACGAGAAGCCGCCATCAGCGTCCGGCTCGCGGCCGAAATGGCCGTAGGCCGAGGTGCGGGCATAGATCGGCTTGTTGAGGCCGAGATGGGTGCGGATGCCGCGGGGCGACAGGTCGACGAGCTGGCCCAGGACCGACTCGAGCTTGGCCTCGTCGACCTCGCCGGTGCCGTGCAGGTCGACGTAGATCGACAGCGGCTTGGCGACGCCGATGGCGTAGGCGAGCTGGATCGTGGCCTTGCGGGCGAGGCCGGCGGCGACGACGTTCTTGGCGAGGTAGCGGGCCGCGTAGGCCGCCGAGCGGTCGACCTTGGTCGGGTCCTTGCCCGAGAAGGCGCCGCCGCCGTGGGGCGCGGCACCGCCGTAGGTGTCGACTATGATCTTGCGGCCGGTCAGGCCGGCATCGCCGTCGGGGCCGCCGATCACGAACTTGCCGGTCGGGTTGACGTGCCACACCGTCCCGTCGGTGATCCAGGACTCAGGGAGCGCCGCCCGGATGTAGGGCTCGACGATCGCGCGCACGCCGGCCGAGTCGAGCGACTCGTCGAGGTGCTGGGTCGAGAGCACGATCTGGGTCGCCTCGACCGGGCGGCCGTCGACGTAGCGCACGGTGACCTGGCTCTTGGCGTCCGGGCCGAGCTTGGCCGCCGGGCCGACCCCGCCCTTGCGGGCATCGGCCAAGTCCTTAAGGATCTTGTGGGCGTAGTAGATCGGCGCCGGCATCAGGGCGGGGGTCTCGTCGGTCGCGTAACCGAACATGATGCCCTGGTCGCCCGCGCCCTCGTCCTTGTTGCCCGCGGCGTCGACGCCGACTGCGATGTCGGCGGACTGGGCGTGCAGGTAGATGGCGACGTCGTTGTTCTTCCAGTGGAAGCCGTCCTGCTCGTAGCCGATGTCCTTGACGGCCGCGCGGGTCAGCTCCTCAAGGTCGCGGAAGGTGACAGAGTCGGGGCCGCGCACCTCGCCCGCGATGACGATGCGGTTGGTGGTCGCCAGGGTCTCGACGCCGAGGCGCGCCTCCGGCATCACCGCGAGGTAGGCGTCGACCACGGTGTCGGAGATCCGGTCGCAGACCTTGTCCGGATGGCCCTCGGAGACCGACTCGCTGGTGAACAGGTAGTTGGAACGCGGCATGGCGTGCGGAGCCCTCAACGATCTCGTCGAGCGCGGCGCGTGCGCCGACGAAGCCCGACACTTCGATCGCGGGGTTCTGGCAGCCGGAATTCCGAACGTCAATCCGACGGACCGGAGCCGTTCGCTTTATCGAACGCTTGTGGCCCCGAGAGCGCATGGTCGACGGCGCGCACGAGGCTGCCGAGGGCCTGGCGGCGATCTCCGTCGAGATGGGTGTCGGCGGCCCGGGCCACGGCCTCGGCGAAGCCGGTCCAGGCCTCCAGCGCTTCCAGCCGCGCCTGCGGCCGGTCGCTGAGCCCGGGCTGGCCTGCGTCGCGGCCCGGCATGGACTCGAAGAAATACCCGACCGGCACGCCGAGCACGCGCGCGACGACGTCGAGGTCGGTGGCGCTCAGGCGGTTGGCGCCCTTCAGGTATTTGCCGAGCTGCGAGAGCGAGACGTCGAGCGGGGAGGCCAGCGCCTCCCGGCTCAGGCCCGCGCGCAGGCGCCGCTCTTCGATCAGGCTGCCGATATGGACGTCGCGGTAATCCGCAGGTTTCCCGGCCATCTCCTCGGCTCGCAGGTCTGCCCGCGCGTCGCGCCGCGGCGTGGAAGGCGACGGGGTGATTGTTGATTCCCGATCGTTGCAATCGCGTAAATGCCCGCGTTTCCGGCGAACGCTTCATTCGTCATAGCGGATGGCGGCGTGAGGATCGGGTCGCGCGGGCCGCGACTGGCGGCGCAGGGATCGGGGTCGTGCAGGCCACGGATGGTGGCGCAGGAACCGAGGTTGCGCGCCGCGGATCGCGGCACAGGAATCGAGGTTGCGCGTCGCGGATCGCGTCGCGCCGGGCGAGCCCATACCCGGCCTTAACGACTGGCCGGGAAGAAGAGGCAGCGTGCCGCCCGGAGCCGATCCGCCCAACGATGCCGTCCCTGCCGGATATCGCGACCCTGCGCCTGTGCAGCTCGCTCGCCACCAGCGCCTTCGCGGCGGTGTTCCTGGTGCTGTGGGCCGGTCGCCGCGACGAGACGCACTGGCCGTGCTGGGCGGCGGGGGCGGCCGCCTACGCGGCGATCCTGGCCGGCTTCGCGGCCTCCACCCACCCCCTCGTCACGGCCCTGCTCTTCGCCGCCCTCGGCATCACCGGCACGCTCATCCTCGCCGGCGTCCAGCTCTTCGAGGGGCGGCGCGGCGCGCCGGCCTGGCTGTGGGGCCTGGGCCTCGCGCCGGGCCTCGCCTACGCCCTGCCGCTCGCCGGTTTGGGCCTGGATATCGGCGAGGCGGCGGCGTGGCCGTGCCGTCTCCTCGCGACGCTGCTCATCGCCATCAACACCGCGGTCGTCGGCGGCATCCTGCTCTTCGGCCGCGCAGCCGTGCCGAGCCGGGGGCGGCGCATCGCCGGGGTGGCCCAGCTCGGCTACCTGCCGTCCTACGCGGCCGGCCTCGCGTTCGAGGCGATCGGACTCGGCAGCCTGGAGCTCGCCGCCCTGCTGCCGATGCTCTCCGACCAGCTCCTGCTCGGCCTCCTGAATCTCGGCCTCCTGGCGATGCCGGGCGAGCGGGCCCAGGCGCGGCTGCGCCTGCTCGCCGAGCGCGACCCGCTGACCGGCGCCGTGAACCGGGCTGGGCTCGCGGCCGGCATGCCGGGCGCCCCGCCGGCCGGCACGGCGGTGGTCCTGATCGACGTCGACCACTTCAAGGCGCTCAACGACGGCCACGGCCACGCCGCCGGCGACGCGGTGCTCAAGGCGCTGGTCTCCCTCGTCACGGTCCGGCTGCCCTCGCCGCGCGACCTCGTGGTCCGGCTCGGCGGCGACGAGTTCGCGGTCGTGCTGCGCGGCACGACGCTGCCCGAGGCGCTGGCCCTGGCCGAGCGGGTGAGGATCGCGCCCCGCGAGATGCCGGGCTCGCCCGCCTGGACGGTAAGCCTCGGCGTGGCGCTGAGCCGGCCCGACGACCGGACGCTGGCGGACACGATGGCGCGGGCGGACGACGCCCTCTACCGCGCCAAGGCGACGGGCCGCGACAGGGCCGCGTGAGGATCGTCATGGCGCAGTCCGCTCTCTTCCCCGCTCTCCCCCCAGCTCCGTCCTCGTCCCGGCGGCCCTGAGCGATGCTCTCGACCACCGAGATCTGCCTGCGCCTCGGCGCGGCCGTGCTCGCCGGGGGGCTGGTCGGCATCAACCGCGAGATGCATTCGAAGCCCGTGGGCGTGCGCACGCTCGGCCTCGTCGCCCTCGGCGCGGCTTTGGTGACCCTGGCGGGATCCGGTTTCTCCGGCGACGGGACCGACGCGAATGCCAGCCGGGCGATCCAGGGCACGATCACGGGAATCGGCTTCCTCGGCGCCGGCGTGATCGTGAAGCGCGAGAGCGGCGGCCGGGTGCACGGCCTCACCACCGCGGCGGCGATCTGGGTGACCGCGGCCCTCGGCATCGTCTGCGGCCTCGGCGCCTATCGTCCGCTGGCGCTCGGCACGGGCTTCCTTCTCGCCACCCTCATGCTCGGCGGCGTCATCGATCGGGCCATCGACGGGCGGAGGAGGCGCAGCGGGGCGGAGGAGCGAGCGGACGAACGAGAATGACGGGCCCTGCGCGGGGCCGGCCGGCGATGTCAGGGCGCTGCGGGTGCCGCCTGCGGCGACATCGTCAGGACGAGGGAGGCCTCCAGCACGCGCCGGCCCGACGCGTCCCGCACCGCGGCGCGGCAGCGTGCCGCCTCTCCGGTCGCTCGCTCGGCGCTCATCATCTCCGTGAGCACGGTTCGGACGTAGTCGCGCGCCGCATTCAAATCAGGCAGTTCGACCCCTATGTCGTCGAAGACCACGATGCCGTCGAACCTGTCGACGTAGTAGCAGGGCATTGGGTCAACCTTCTTCGAATGTCTGGTAGATGACTCTACCGACCACGCGAAGAAAGGTTCCCGGCGCTGCGAGAGGTGGCCGCGTCGACCGACCGGGCGCCGACGACCGCGCCGCCGGGCCGGCGTCGGCGGTCAGCCGCGGGGCTGCTGCAGGTTCAGGCTCAGGTCGATCAGCTCGCGCTGCACCGTCCGGTCGACGTCGCTCGGCGCATCCCCGGCGATCGACACCACGATGCGCTGGCGGGCTGCTTGCAGGAAGGCCTCCGCCTCCGCGCGGTCGCCCCTGAGATACAGCGATCCGAGCTTCTTCTCGCGCCAGACGACCGAGATGATGAACTCGCCCGGCGCGACTTCCTCCAACTCGACCTGGAGCGGGGCTCCCTGGAGCGTGGTTCCCGGAAGGGAAGGGCCGTCGTGAACCATGATGGCGAGAGCAACGAGCGTGAGAGAATCGGCCGGGACCGGCCGCGCTTCGCTGCCCATAGCGCGAAATCGCGCCGCGGGGTACCGCGATCTTGACGGTACGATCACCCGAACCCTTTCCGCTGAGTTCGGTCCCCTCGCACCCAAAAAAGAAGCCGCCCTCACGAGCGGCTTCAGTCAGGGAGGAAACGCCCTAGGAGGGCAGCAGCACCGCGGAAGAGCCGCGATGCTGCAATGCACCAACTCATGTTGCGCCGCATCGTTCCGTGCGAGGCTTACGCCCCGGAGAACCCGACCGTTCCTGAGGTCCGTCCCGGCGGGAGGCGGGCGGTCGTCGTGTCGCAGGCCGCCGGCAGCCCCGCTCCGAACTTCGCAGCGTGGCGAGCGTAGTACCGCCATAGCCGCCCTCCCGAGCCTCGGGGCCATTCCCGATCGCGAGGGCCGACAGTCAGGGCCGAGCGCTCAGGCCAAGCGCCTCGACCAAGCGCCCGGGCCAAATGCCAGAGCGAGCCGCATGAGCTACGACACCGACGTTCCCCCGCACCTGTCGGCGCAGCGCGCCGATCCGCCCGCCCCGGTCGATGCGCCGAAGCCCAACACGGCGATGCTCAAGGGCGACATCGATTCCGGCCGCAGCGGCGACAAGGTCGAGGTGTTCGATCCCGGCATGGCGATGCTCGGGACCTGCGAGGAGGCGGGCGGCAATGCCCTCTCGCCGAAGGACATCGCCCGGGCCCGCTTCGCCGAGATCAAGGAGAGGTGGCGCCTGTCTCCCCGCAAGCCGGGCTACGCGCATAACCGGGTCGACCCGACCCTGGCCCTGTATCTCGGCTTCATCGGCGTCGCGGGCGTCGGCCTCTCGGCGGCGATCTGGCTCGTCCGGGCCGGCGTGTAACGCGGATATGCGCCCCCGCCTCGATGGCGCGACCCGACCGGTGAGGGCGGCGCGGACCGGGGCGGGGAGCGGCGGCGTCAGGCCCGCCGGAAGGCCAGGGCCGCCCGGAACGGCGCCGCCACCAGGTTGAACAGCGCGCCGACCGTCAGGACGAGGATGACGGAGAGGAGAGCGCCGAAGATGCCGATGAAACGCATGGTGCCGCCTCGCTGAAGGGTTCGGGCCGCGTCGCCGGCGGCCGTGTCGGGGGCAGGAGGCGCCGCAAACAAGGCGGGAGTGAGGACTCGGGGTCACGCTCAAGCTCGAATCGCTGCGGTTGCGACCGTCGGTCTCATCATCGGGTCGGCGGACTGATGCCGGGCGCCACCACACGCAGAACGCCCGCCGGAGGGTTAGGACCTCGGCGGGCGCGCTGTCATCGGGGATTGGGGAATCCGCTGCTGCCTCGAAAACGTGCGGCCGGCCGACTGGTTCCGGGCCCGGAACGGAACAGCCGGGATGCGCGATTCTCGTCGGTATCACGAGGAGACGGGCTCGCCCGCCGCGACGTCCCGTCCTTCCGGAGACGAGGGGTCACGATCCGGCGCCGCGCTGCCTCGAGGCCCGCCCTTTCGCCCCATCAGGAGCACTGATATCGGCTTCGGCCGGGTGCACGTCGATCCGATCGCCCAGGTTGCCAGATGATGGATCACGGGCGGCCACATTCAGTTGCAAATCGGGAAGCCGTTCGGGTCGAGATGTCCACGCCGGGCCTCGTTGTGGCCCGTCACTGGATTTCTCCAAATTACAGCAGTGCATCCCTTATAGTTGATTTGCTCTAGGCCCTGTCCTGATAAATCGCTGCCTGCAACGGGGATGCGTAGTACGTATAGTGATACGATCACTAGCGCGAGCATCATCGTTTTCCAATTGATGCCAATCGATAGAATCGTTGGATGGGCCATCGAGATTGCCTTGCAGCAGAGCAGCGACGCCTAGAGCACTTCACGATCGCGTTGCAATCGCGAAGCGTAACCGGGGCAAAATCGCGGGCGGTCAGGCTGGTGAGGTCTGCCTGACCAAGTCTGCGAG
>NZ_JBEXZS010000021.1:0-13355 GCF_040593685.1 Methylobacterium sp. EM32
TCCCCTCACAGCCCCAAACCCCGGACGAGCCCCCATGCGCGACAACCCGGAGCGGAGCCGGTTCGAGCTCGAGGTGAACGGCGAAGTCGCCTACGCCGATTACCGCCGCCAGCCCGGCACCCTCGTCATCGCCTACGTCTACGCGCCCCCGGCCTTGCGCGGCACCGGCACCGCCGACCGGCTGATGCAGGGCGTGGCCGAAGCCGCCCGGGCGGAGGGCGCACGCATCCGCCCGCTCTGCGGCTATGCAGCGGCATGGCTGCGGCGCCACCGCGAGCACAGCGACCTGGTGGGCTGACGAGCCATCGACCGTTGTGGGGATGTGATCCCGACGGTCATTGGGAATGACCGTCGGGATCATGCCTCAGAGCCGGTTTGACTGATTGGTCGATTTTCTCCCACTCACAATCTCATCCTGAGGTGTCAGTCGATGGACAATCGACTGACCTCGAAGGAGGCCTCCAGAAGTCTCGAGAAAACTGGAGGCCTCCTTCGAGGCTCACTGCGTTCGCACCTCAGGATGAGGTCGAGGGAGGGATGGGGAAGCGTCTCACAATACCGCCCTCGCAAGAGCACTTCACGATCGCGTTGCAATCGCGAAGCTCTCTAGGTTTATGATTTTGCCGCATTTTCTTCGACGAACCGGTGTCAACTTCGTCGGAAAATGCTCAAGTCGAACAGGCGCTCAGGGTATTCCGGCGAGATACGACGTTTCCAGCGTGCCGGTCGAGCGATGGGGCATGACCGAGAGGCTTGCGCTGCCACTCCGGCTCTTCTGACTCTCGAGTGCCGCCGTGATCTCCCGCACCAGGTCGGGATCCACCACGGTCTGGCCGCCCATCAGTGTCTTGACGGTCCGTTGCGAGCCTGTGGCGTCGTCCCACGACGGGGCGACCGGCCATGCGGACACGGTCTCAGGAGCCCCTGCATCGGTCGCCGCCCCGGCTGCGCTGGCATCTCTCGACGCTATCCGCAGCGCGAACAGCGCGTCGAGTGTCGCCAGCGACATCGTCACGGACGCCAGCGTCGGGCCAGGCTGAGCCGGGGCCGAAGCCTCGGCCGGGGCGGAAGCGGCTTTGGCGGGTACGAATCCGGGGGATGTCCGGTTCGCAAGAATCTGCCCAAGGAGGGACGAGCCCGAGACAATCACGACCTGCTCCGTTCCGACGAGCGACGCAGCCTTCGAGCCGGTTGCCGCCAGGTGGGGCGGTCGCTTCCATCGGGAACAGCACTACGAGAGGAGATCTGGTCTCATGGTGATGCAAATCCTTAAAATTTGATGCATTCGGCACAATGCCGTGCATTGGCGGGCGCAGTCGCCGGGCTCGCGATCCCGCGGCCCGGCGCACGGAGAGACGGGGCGGGCGTCCTCACCCCACCATGTCGAGCGGCGGCGCGAGCCCCGCCGGCAGCGGGCTGACATAGGGCGTGCGGGCGAGCCGCTCGGCATGGTCGGCCTTGGCGCGGGCAAGGAGGTCGGGGTCGCGCAACACGTCGACCGCCGTGCCGGCCATCGCCTTGGCGACGTGGACCATGCCCTTGTGCGCCGCCGGGGTCTTGCCCTGCGCGGTCATCTGCCAGGAATGGCCCGGCGTGCCGATGGCGTAGGTGGCGCCGCGGGCCTGCACCGTCGGCACCGCCCAGCTCACGTCGCCGACATCGGTCGAGCCCATCATCCGCTCGCCGACTGCGCCGAGGGGCACGATCGTGTCGCAGAGCGGCGCATCGGTCACCGGCACGCCGAAGCGGCGATGGGCCGAGACGATGTCCTCAGCCGTCAGCGTCGCCCGGATGTCTTCCGCGAAGGCGCGGTCATCGGCGTCGAAGGGCGGGGGCCCGAGGCGCATCAGGTTGGCGTGCAGCGCCTGCTCCAGCGGCGGGTTCGCGAGCAGGTTCGACATCGCGCTCACCACACGGCTCGTCACCGTGGTCTCGGTCATCAGGGCGGCGCCCTGCGCGATCCTCTCCACCCGGGCCGCGAGATCGAGGAGGCTCGGCAGGTCGGCGGCGCGCACGAGGTAGCGCACGGTGGCGCCGGCCTGCACGACGTTCGGGGCGATGCCGCCAGCATCGAGATAGGCGTAATGCACCCGCGCGTCGCTCGGCATGTGCTCGCGCAGATAGTTGACGCCGACATTCATCAGCTCGACCGCGTCGAGGGCCGAGCGCCCGAGATGGGGGGCGGCGGCCGCGTGCGAGGCCTTGCCGGCGAAGGTGAAGTCGAGGAGCTGGATCGCCAGCGAGACCGGCTCCCAGATCGCCACGAACGGCCCAGGATGCCAGGTGATCGCCACGTCGACGTCGGCGAAGACGCCGTCGCGCACCATGAAGGTCTTGGCCGCCCCGCCCTCTTCCGCCGGGCAGCCGTAATAGCGCACGCGCCCCGGAAGGCCTTCAGCGGCGAGCCAGTCCTTGACCGCGGTGGCGGCGAGCAGCGCGCCGGCCCCCAGCAGGTTGTGGCCGCAGCCGTGGCCGGCGCCCTCACCGGGACGAGGACGGTGCGCCGCGACTCCCGCCTCCTGGCTCAGGCCCGGCAGCGCGTCATACTCGCCGAGGATCGCGATGACCGGGCCGCCCTCCCCCGCCTCGCCCATCATGGCGGTCGGGATGCCGCCGGTGCCCTCGGTCACCCGGAAGCCGTGCGCGCGGAGCATCGCGGTGTGCTCGGCGGCCGAGCGCACCTCCTGGAAGTTGAGCTCCGGCATCTCCCACACCCGGTCGGAGAGGGCGACGAACGCCGCCGCATGCTCCTCGACGTGCCTCCAGATCGCCTCGCTGTTGTGCATAGTTCCTCGCCCGTCCGGGGCCTTGTTCGTGCCTGGCCCCCACCCCTTGTCGCACGACGGGGGCCGGATGCCATGCACCCGGCTCAGCTCAGGCTTGCGCCGGGTTAGCCCTTGGCCAGGATCTGCCGCTTCGCCAGCGCCCGGTCGACGAAATCGAGCCGGTCCTGACCCCAGAACAATTCGCCGTCGAGCACGATGGTCGGCGAGCCGAACACGCCGAGGCGTTCCGCCTCCTCACCGTAGCGCCGGTACTCCGCCTGGACGGGCTCGCTCCGTTCGGCAGCCACCAGGGCGGCGCCGTCGTAGCCGTTCTCGTCGGCGATGGCGCGGCGCACGTCGGCCTCCGAGATGTCGCGCTCCTCGGCCCAGAGCGCCCGCAGGATGGCGTGCGAGAGCGGGAAGGCGTCGAGCCCGGCCTGTTGGGCCGCGATCACCGTCCAGCCGGCATGCTTGTTCCAGTTCGGCGCCGGATTCTGCATCGGGTAGTACCGGGGCGTGACGGTCAGCGGCAGGCCGAGATACTCGCTCCAGCGCGCGAGCTCGACGGCATGATAATCGCGTCGCGGCTGCGGCCGGGTCCGGATCGGCACGCCGCCGGTCTTGGGCACCACCTCCTGGAAGTCGAAGGGCTTCAGCACCAGCCGGGCGCGGTGGCGGCGCACGATGTCCTGGAGCTTCGGCCCGCCGAGATAGGACCAGGGCGAGGACAGGCTGTAGAAGCAGGACAGTTCGACCATCGGGGACCTCCAGACGAGATGGGCATGGATATCCACCAGGAGAGCGCGGCCGTGAAGGGTCTAACGGCTCTGGCCGCCGAGGTGCGGCGCGATCTCGCCCGCCTGAACCACCCGCCGGCCCCCTGGACCCTGCCGGTCGCGGGCCCGGACGGGCGCCCCGCCCTCGACGTGCTGGTGGTCGGCGCCGGCATGTGCGGCCAGACCGCGGCCTTCGCGCTCCTGCGCGAGGGCGTCTCGAACCTGCGGGTCATCGACCAGGCGCCCCGCGGCGCCGAGGGCCCGTGGGGTACCTTCGCCCGGATGGAGACCCTGCGCTCGCCCAAGCACCTGACGGGGCCGGATCTCGGCATCCCCTCCCTCACCTTCCGGGCCTGGTGGGAGGCGCAAGCCGGAGAAGAGGGCTGGCGCGACCTCTACAAGATCCCGCGACTCGATTGGCTGCGCTACCTCCTGTTCGTGCGCGACACCGTCGGCGTGCCGGTGGAGAACGACACGCGGCTGACGCGGCTGTGGCCGGCGGGCGGGCTGATCGGGGCGGCGATCGAGGGACCCGGCGGCCCCGAGACCGTCCACGCCCGCAAGGTGGTGCTGGCCTGCGGCCGCGACGGCTCGGGCGGGCGGCGGATGCCGCCCTTCGCGATCGCGGCCGAGGGGCGCCTGTTCCACTCCTCCGATCCAATCGACTTCTCGCGTTTCCGCGGCGGCCGGGTCGCGGTGCTCGGCGCCTCGGCCTCCGCGATCGACAACGCCGCCACGGCGCTCGAGGCCGGCGCCGCCGAGGTGACGCTGTTCGTGCGCCGCTCGCGCTTTCCTCAGGTCAACAAGTCGAAATGGGCCGCCTTCCCGGGCTTCCTGCGCGGCTACGCCGCCCTCGACGACGCGCGGCGCTGGGCCTTCACCGCCTACATGATGGGCGAGGGCACGCCGCCGCCGCACGAATCGGTCCTGCGCTGCACCCGCCACCCGAACTTCGCGGTGCGATTCGGCGAGGGCTGGAGCGGGATCGCGGAGCGGCCGGACGGCCTGGTGATCGAGACCGCGAAGGGGCGCTATCCGGTCGACGCCGCCGTGGTGGCGGTCGGCTTCGACATCGACCTGACCCGGCGGCCGGAGCTGGAGGCGTTTCGCGAGGCGGTGCTGACCTGGGGCGAGCGGGTGTCGGAGGCGGAGGCCGCGGCGAACCCGGAGGCCGCGCGCTTCCCCTATCTCGGCGACGGCATGCAGATGCTGGAGCGGGTGCCCGGCCAGTTGCCGGATCTCGGGTTGCTGCACGTCTTCAACTGGGGCGTCACCCTCAGCCACGGCGCCCTCGCCGGCGACATCCCGGGCCTCGGCATCGGGGCGACGCGGCTGGCCCAGGCGCTGGTGCGCGACCTCTTCGTCTCGCAGGCCGACGCGCATTTTCCCCGGATGGTGGCGCACGAGGATGCCGAGCTGGAGCCGACGCCGTTCTTCGTGGCGCGGGGGGAGCGGTAGTTCGTATTCGATGGGTTGTGTCGGTCTCGCGCTACGTCATCCCGGGGCTCGACGAAGTCGAGAACCCGGGATCCATAACCGCTGACGGTGCAGAACCCGGCTCGATGCGTTCCGCTTCATCCTGAAAGGTCGGCGTTTATGGATCCCGGGTTCCGCTGTCGCGGCCCCGGGATGACGAGGAGGGCGTCAGATCCGTGGAGCGAGCCGCCGACGCGACCGCACTCAGCCCCCGCCCGACCGCTCAAGGCGGCGGAATCCGCCCCGGCGGGGTGCCGCGGATCAGCGCCAGGACGGCCTCGTCGCGCTCGGAGATCAGCCGGGCGCCGCGCTGGAAGCTCAAGTAAGCCCACAGCCAGCGCAAGGTGACGACGAGGCGGTTGTGGAAGCCGACCAGCAGGTAGACGTGGGCCACGCCCCACACCACCCAGGCGAGGAAGCCCTTCAGCTTGAGGTGGTCCCACTGCACCACGCCGGAATTGTGCCCGATGATCGCCAGGTTGCCGCGGCTGCGGAAGCGGAAGGGCTTGGCCGTCTTGCCGTGCAGGATGCGGTCGCGCAGAGCTTTGCCGAGGTAGCGGCCCTGCTGGTCGGCCACCTGGGCGAGGCCCGGCAGGGGCTTGCCGTCCTCCGCCTTCGCCATGGCGAGGTCGCCGAGGGCGTAGATGCCCGGGCGCCCGATGACCGCGAGGTCGGGCCCGACCGGCACGTGGCCCGTGCGCGTCGTCTCGACCCCGAGCCACTCCCCTGCCGGCGAGGCGCGCACGCCCGCCCCCCAGACGATCGTGGCCGCCGGGATCAGCTTGCCCGCGACCGTGACCCCCTCCTCCGACACGTCCTCGACCGCGTGCTCGGTCAGCACCGTGACGCCGAGGCGCTCCAGCGAGCGGCGCGCATAGGCCGAGAGGTCCTCGGTGAAGGTGCCGAGCACCCGGGGCGCGGCCTCGATCAGGAGGATCCGCGCCTGCTTCGGGTCGATGCGGCGGAAATCCTTCGACAGGGCGTGGTGGGCGAGGCCCGCGATGGCCCCCGCCATCTCGACTCCGGTCGGCCCGCCGCCGATCACCGCGAAGGTCATCAGCCGCTCGCGGGCCGCCGGGTCGTCCTCGCGCTCCGCCGCCTCGAAGGCGAGGAGCACCCGGGCGCGGATGCGGCGGGCGTCATCGAGGGTCTTGAGGCCCGGGGCGAAGCGCTCCCATTCCGGGTGGCCGAAATAGCTGTGGGTGGCGCCCGTCGCGAGGACCAGCGTGTCGTAGGGGATCTGGGTGCCGTCGCGCAGGCGGACTGAGCGCCCCTCGGTGTCGACGCCCTCGACTTCGCCCATCAGCACGCTGACATTGCGGTCCCAGCGCAGGATCGCCCGGATCGGCTCGGCGATCTCGCCCGGCGCGATCACCGCGGTGGCGACCTGGTAGAGGAGCGGCTGGAACAGGTGGTGGTTGCGCCGGTCGATCAGCGTGACGGCGATGCCCTCGGCGCCGCCGAGGCCTCGGGCCGTGGTGAGCCCGCCGAAGCCGCCGCCGACGATCACCACCCGGTGCGGCCCGGACGCGGCGAGCGGCGCCCGCTTCACCCCGTCGAGGGGGGTGGTCTCGAGAGCGGTGCGGTGCAGGGTCTCGGACATGCGGCTCTCCCTCTGGCAATGTCGGGCGGCCGGATCGGGGGCTCGTCCCGGCGTGCCTCGGCCCGCGCGGAACTTGCCTGATCGAGGCTTGCCGAAGCGACAGTCTGACCCAAGGTTACGATGCTGGCGAGAGCCGCGGAACCCCCCGGAAAGCTTCAGAGCGGTGCTGATCGGGCCCGCCGCCCCTGCACCGTTCCAGCACGCCCGGCGCGCCGGATGACAGGCTATTTCACAGTCGAAAACTGTATAAATCGGTGTACCTCGACGGCTGTCCGGATTTCCGCTACCCGTGCGGCGGACGACGCGCCCTCAAGGGAGAGACACACCATGGCCGACGCCACCTCCACCTCGGAATCCGGCCGCCGGATCGGCCACGGCCGGGTCTACGACTCGATCACCGAGACCATCGGCAACACCCCGCTGGTGCGTCTCAACCGCCTCGCCAAGGAGCGCGGGCTCGATGCCGAGATCCTGCTGAAGCTCGAGTTCTTCAACCCGATCGCCTCGGTGAAGGACCGCATCGGCGTCAACATGATCGACGCCATGGAGGCCTCGGGCGTGCTGAAGCCCGGCGGCACCCTGGTCGAGCCGACCTCCGGCAATACCGGCATCGCGCTAGCCTTCGTGGCCGCGGCCCGCGGCTACCGGCTGATCCTGGTCATGCCCGAGACGATGTCGCTCGAGCGGCGCAAGATGCTGGCCTATCTCGGGGCCGAGCTCGCCCTCACCCCCGGCCCGCAGGGCATGAAGGGCGCGATCGCCAAGGCCGAGGAACTCCTGAAGGAGATCCCGGGCGCGATCATGCCCCAGCAGTTCAACAACCCGGCGAACCCCGAGATCCACCGCAAGACCACCGCGGAGGAGATCTGGAACGACACGCAAGGCCAGCTCGACGCCTTCGTGGCCGGCGTCGGCACCGGCGGCACCATCACGGGCGTCGGCCAGGTCATCAAGCCGCGCCTGCCGCATCTGCGCGTCGTCGCCGTCGAGCCGGAGGATTCCCCGGTCCTGTCCGGCGGCCAGCCCGGCCCGCACAAGATCCAGGGCATCGGAGCCGGCTTCGTGCCGGGCGTGCTCGACCGCGGCGTGATCGACGAGGTGGTGACGGTCTCCAACCAGACCGCCTTCGACACCGCCCGCCTCCTCGCCCGGATCGAGGGCATCCCCGGCGGCATCTCGACCGGCGGCAACGTCGCGGCGGCCCTCGAGGTCGCGGCCCGGCCGGAATTCAAGGGCAAGCGGATCGTGACGGTCGCCTGCTCGTTTGCCGAGCGCTACATCTCGTCGGCCCTGTTCGAGGGGCTCTGAGGCGCGTTCGGGGCGGGGCCGCACGGCTCCGCCTTGACAGCGACGGGTCTGCGCGACGAACGCCCGACCCTCCGCGTCATCCCGGGGCTCGGCGAAGCCGAGAACCCGGGATCTATAACCGCTAGCGGTACAGAACCGGGCAGGCACCGTCCCGCCTCATCCGCAAACCCCAGCGGTTATGGATCCCGGGTTCCGCTGCGCGGCCCCGGGATGACGATGGAGGATGTGAGGCCCGTCGCGAGATGCCAACGGCGTCTCAAGCGACCAGTTCGGGCCGGCGCTCCTCGTGGCGGACCTCGTGATGCCGCTCCTCCTCGCAGGCGCCGCGGCGGAACAGAGCCGCGCAGCGCGACTCGCGGTGGACGCTCAGGATCGAGGCCCGGTCGATGTCGGGGTTCTCGGCCAGGATGCGACGCACATCCTCGACCAGGCGGCCGTAGCGGCCGGCATCGAAGCCGCCCTCCAGCGGGCTGACAGCGATATAGGCCTCCACCACCAGGACCTTTTCAGATTTCTCGCGGGACACTTCCGCGGCGATCCAGGCGGATTTCACGAGGCGGTTTGGGTTGACCATCGGCGTACCTCCGTTCTCGTCAGGCCGCTCTTCGGCGGCTCGATAGAAGTGAGACTGCGACAAGCCGCTCCCTCTGCCAACTCCGCAATGGCTGCAAAGCTCCGTTATGTCGCAGCGAAATCATGCGCTGAACGCATGACACCCGGGATTAAAGCGGCAGCACTCCGTCGCTCTTCACCTCCTCCATCACCGCGTAGGTGCGGGTGTTGTTGACCCCCGGCAGCGACAGGAGCCCCTCGCCGAGGAAGCGCCGGTAGGCCGGCATGTCGGCGACCCGGGCCTTGACCAGGTAGTCGAACCCGCCTCCAACCATGTGGCATTCCAGCACCTCCGGCGCGCGCCGCACCGCGGCGGCGAAGCGCGCGAAGGCGTCGGGCGTGGTCTTGTCGAGCGAGACCTCGACGAAGACGAGCAGGCTCAACCCTAAGCGCTGGGGATCGAGCCGCGCCCCGAACCCGGTGATCACCCCATCCTTCTGCAACCGGCGCAGCCGCTCGCCGGTGGCGGTCGGCGACAGCCCGACCCGCTCGGCCAGCTCCACGTTCGGGATGCGCCCCTCGCGCTGGAGGATCTTCAGGATCTGCCGGTCGACCCGGTCGAGCCCGTCCGTCATTCTCTCTCCCAAACCCCGGTTTCGCCGCCGATCCTGCGGCCAGCCGGCGATAAGCGCCATCGAAGCGCGGCGGAAGGGCGGTTATCCTGAGGATCGTCAAGAAATACCCCGCCCGGACCCGCCCCGATGCCCGCTCCGCTCCCCGTCTTCCACGCGCCCTTTGCTCCCGACGATGCCGTCCTCGCCCGCCTCTTCCTGGAGCGGGGTGCCTTGCCGCCGGAGCGCGAGGCCCGGGTCGACGCGCTCGCCCGCGACCTCGTCGGCGCCATCCGGCAGGAGAGCGGCGGTCTCGGCGGCGTCGAGGCGATGCTGCGCGAGTACTCGCTCTCGACCAAGGAGGGCCTGGCGCTGATGGTGCTGGCCGAGGCCCTGCTGCGGGTGCCCGATGCCGCCACCGCCGACCGGCTGATCGAGGACAAGCTGCGCTTCGGCGGCTTCGAGCAGCACGCCACCCGCTCCGACGCCCTGCTGGTACGCTCCTCGGCCTGGGCGCTCGGCCTGTCGGCGCGGATCATCCAGCCCGGCGACACCCCGGAGGGGATCCTGGCCGGCCTCGCCAAGCGCCTCGGCCTGCCGGCGGTGCGCCAGGCCGCCCGCCAGGCGATGCGGGTGATGGGCGGGCATTTCGTCCTCGGCGAGACGATCGAGGCGGCGTTGAAGCGCTCGGCGAGCGGACAGGGCCGGCTCTACCGCTACTCCTTCGACATGCTCGGCGAGGGCGCCCGCACGGCGGAGGACGCCCGGGCCTATGCGGCGTCCTACGCCGCCGCCATCGAGGCGATCGGCTGGGCCGCCGGCAACAAGCCGCTGCCCGACCGGCCGGGCATCTCGGTCAAGCTCTCGGCGCTGCATCCGCGCTACGAGGCGGTCGGCCGCGAGCGGGTGATGGCCGAGCTGGTGCCGGTGCTCCTCGACCTCGCCAAGGCGGCGAAGAGCTACGACCTTAACTTCACGGTCGATGCCGAGGAGGCCGACCGGCTCGAACTCTCCCTCGACGTCATCGCGGCGGTGCTCGGCGACCCCGCGCTCGCCGGATGGGACGGGTTCGGCCTCGCGGTCCAGGCCTACCAGAAGCGCTGCCTCCAGGTGATCGAACATGTCGCGGACCTCGCCGCCCGCCTCGACCGGCGGCTGATGGTGCGCCTCGTCAAGGGCGCGTACTGGGACACCGAGGTGAAGCGGGCCCAGGAGCGCGGCCTGGCCGACTACCCCGTCTTCACCCGCAAGAGCATGACGGATCTCAGCTACCTGGCGGCGGCCGAGCGGATGCTCGCCCATCGCCCCCGGCTCTTTCCGCAATTCGCCACCCACAACGCGCTCACCGTCGCGGCGATCGTCGAGCGGGCGGGGCCGGAAGCCGGCACCTACGAGTTCCAGCGCCTGCACGGCATGGGCGAGGCGCTCTATGCCCGCCTGCTGGCGAGCGTGCCGGGGGCGGCCTGCCGCACCTACGCGCCGGTCGGCGGCCACCGCGACCTCCTCGCCTACCTGGTGCGGCGGCTGCTCGAGAACGGCGCCAATTCCTCTTTCGTCTCGCAGGCCGCCGACCCGTCGGTGCCGGTCGAGACCCTGCTGCGCCGCCCGGCCGAGAGCGTCGGCAACCCGGACCGCGCCCGGCACGCCAAGCTCCGCCGCCCCGCCGAGATGTTCGCCCCCGAGCGGATCAACTCCGCCGGCGTCGAGTTCGGCGACCGGGCGGCGCTGGAGCGCCTGACGGACAATGTCTCCGCCGCGCGCGGCCCCGCCGAGGCGGCGCCGGTGATCGACGGCGCGGCGCAAGCCGGCACGCCGCGCGA
Source organism: Methylobacterium sp. EM32 (assembly GCF_040593685.1). Lineage (NCBI taxonomy): Bacteria > Pseudomonadati > Pseudomonadota > Alphaproteobacteria > Hyphomicrobiales > Methylobacteriaceae > Methylobacterium > Methylobacterium sp. EM32. The sequence goes on from NZ_JBEXZS010000021.1 coordinate 10,912, forward strand.
TGTTGTGAGCCCGAGCGACGCCCGCACGGTCGTCGGCACCGTCACGGACGCCTCGCCCGAGACCGCGGCGGCCGCGATGCAGGCCGCCCGCAAGGGCGCGCTCGCCTGGGGCCGCGTCCCGGCGGAGCAACGCGCCGCCGCCCTGGAGCGGGCCGCCGACGCGATGGAGGCCTCGACCGGCCGGCTGATCCACCTGCTCCAGGCCGAGGCCGGCAAGACCCTCGACGACGCGGTGGCGGAACTGCGCGAGGCGGTGGATTTCTGCCGCTACTACGCCGCGCAGGGCCGCAAGCTCTTCGGCGCCCCCCAAGCCCTGCCGGGCCCGACCGGCGAGAGCAACCGCCTGACCTTGCGCAGCCGCGGCGTCTTCGTGGCGATCTCGCCGTGGAACTTCCCGCTCGCCATCTTCGTCGGCCAGGTCGCCGCGGCCTTGATGGCCGGCAACGCGGTGGTGGCGAAGCCCGCCGAGCAGACCCCGCTCGTCGCGGCGGAAGCCGTGCGCCTCCTGCACCGGGCCGGCGTGGCGCCCGGCGCGCTTCACCTCGTGCCGGGCGACGGCGCGGTCGGGGCGGCCCTGGTGGCGCATAAGGACGTGGCCGGCGTGGTCTTCACCGGCTCGACCGAGGTGGCGCGCCACATCAACCGGGTGCTCGCCGCCAAGGACGGGCCGATCGTGCCCCTGATCGCCGAGACCGGCGGCATCAACGCGATGCTGGTCGACGCCACGGCCCTGCCCGAGCAGGTCGCCGACGACGTGGTGACCTCCGCCTTCCGCTCCGCCGGCCAGCGCTGCTCGGCCCTGCGCCTGCTGCTCGTCCAAGAGGACGTGGCCGACAAGGTGATCGGGATGGTGGCGGGCGCCGCGCAGGAGCTGCGGCTCGGCGATCCGCGCGATCCGGCGACCCATGTCGGCCCGGTGATCGACGCCGAGGCCCGCACCCGCCTCGACCGTCACGGCGCCGCCATGCGCCGCAGCGCAACGGTGCATTACGCCGGCGAGGTGCCGGGCGCGGGCCATTTCGTGGCGCCGCAGATCTACGAGATCGCCGGGCCCGAGGCGCTGACGGAGGAGGTGTTCGGGCCGATCCTGCACGTCGCCCGCTACAAGGCCGCCGATCTCGACCGGGTGCTCGACGCGATCGAGGCGTCCGGCTACGGCCTGACGCTCGGCGTGCATTCCCGCATCGATGCCACGGTGGAACGGGTGGTCGCGCGCCTCTCCACCGGCAACATCTACGTCAACCGCAACATGATCGGCGCGGTGGTCGGGGTGCAGCCTTTCGGCGGCCACGGTCTCTCCGGCACCGGTCCGAAGGCCGGCGGGCCGCACTACCTCACCCGCTTCGCCACCGAGCAGACGGTGACGGTGAATACCGCGGCGGCGGGCGGCGACGCGGCGCTGATCGCCATGGAGGGGTGAGCGCGGCCGCGGGTTGCACATCGGGGAGCGATCACTCACCCTGGGGAATGGCACAGCTTGATTGGCTGATACTGTGTACCAGAACCTTGGGCGGGTGGATCTTTAATCCCTTCCGCTGCGTGCGTGGGAGCACGTCCCGGCGTGTCGAGGCTCTCTATATTCCAATCATCGCAACGGAACGCCGATCACCCCCGGGTCGATCGGCAGAAGACGGAGATTGGATCACATGAAGACCCGCATCGCCGCCCTCGCCGCCGCCCTCGTCCTCGCCGCCGCCCCGCTCTCGACCGCCATGGCATTCCCCTACGCCCCCGCCCCGGCCTGGGCCTATGACGTCGAGACCACCGGCTCGCTCGGAGGCCGCGCCAATGACAGCGTGCCGTTCTACGGCGCCTGCCCGATGAGCTCGGCCTCGGAGGGCAACGCCAAGCAGCAGAACTTCCCGGTCAAGCAGTACGGCCAGACCGCGGGCGGCTATCGCTGCTGAGCCCGGTCACCGGACTCTCCCGAGGGGCGCCCTCGCCGCGCCCCCGGCCCTCCGGCCATCCCGTGACGCTGATGATGGGCCGCCCTCCGGGCGGCCCTTTTCGCGTCGACGAGCGGCACCGTCACCCGAAATACACACCCTCCGCCGAACCGTGAGCGTACCCGGAAATCGCCGCAAACCGGCACCACAGCTCGATCCCGACGGCGCGAGGCTTTCGTCGGCCCCGGGCCGTGCCGCTCGACCTTTGGCCGGGCGGCAAGCTTGGCACTTCGTTAAGCAGTCACTCGCATTCTCGCGCCAACACCTTCGGGAGACCCTCAGCGTGCGCGCTCTGACCTCATACGGCCTTCCGCGCCTCGGCGCGGGCGCGGCGCTCGTCGCCGCCTTCTTCGTCACCGCCGCGCCCCAGGCCCAGGCCCGCGACAATGTCGGCGCGGCGATCATCGGCGGCGCAGCGGCCGGCGTGCTCGGCGGCGTCGCGGCCGGCGCCATCATGAACGGCATGCAGCCCCCGCCCCCGCCGCCCCCGGCCTACGC
>NZ_JBEXZS010000268.1:0-27976 GCF_040593685.1 Methylobacterium sp. EM32
ACCCGCGCCCCCGCCCTCGACGACCTCGACCCGAAGAGCGCCCAGAGCCGCCACGCCGCCCTCTCGGCGGAGATCGCGGAGCACGACCGGCGCTACCACGGCGAGGATGCGCCGACGATCTCGGATGCCGAGTACGACGCCCTGCGCCGGGAGCTCGAGACGATCGAGGCGCGCTTTCCCGATCTCGCCGGCACCGGCGCGGCCTCGGCCAGCGTCGGCGCCAAGGCGTCGGACAAGTTCGCCAAGGTGCGGCATGCAGTGCCGATGCTCTCGCTCGGCAACGCCTTCTCGGACGAGGAGATCGGCGAGTTCGTCGAGCGGGTGCGCCGCTTCCTCGGGCTCGCCACCGGTGAGCCGGTCGCCTTCACGGCCGAGCCGAAGATCGACGGCCTGTCCCTGTCGCTGCGCTACGAGGACGGGCGCCTCGTCACCGCGGCGACGCGGGGCGACGGCGAGGTCGGCGAGGACGTGACCGCCAACGTCCGGACGATCAAGGAGATTCCCGAGGTCCTGGCCGGCGGGGACTGGCCTAGCGTGTGCGAGGTGCGGGGCGAGGTCTACCTGTCGCACGCCGATTTCGCCGGCATCAACGCCCGCCAGGAGGCGGCCGGCAAGCCGCTCTTCGCCAACCCGCGCAACGCCGCCGCCGGCTCCCTGCGCCAGCTCGATTCCAGCATCACCGCCTCGCGTCCCCTGCGCTTCTTCGCCTACGCCGCCGGCGAGATGTCCGAGCCGCCGGCCGAGGCGCAGTTCGAGATGATCGAGGCCTTCACGTCCTGGGGCCTGCCGGTGAACCCGCTGACGGTGCTCTGCATCGATGCGGCCGCCATGCTGGCCCATTACCGGATGATCGAGGCGCGGCGGGCCGAGCTCGGCTACGACATCGACGGCGTCGTCTACAAGGTCGATTCCTTCGCGCTCCAGCGTCGCCTCGGCTTCGTCGCCCGGGCGCCGCGCTGGGCGCTCGCCCACAAGTTCCCGGCCCAGCGCGCCACCACTGTGGTCGAGGCGATCGACATCAATGTCGGACGCACCGGCTCGCTCAACCCGCTGGCGCGCTTGAGGCCGGTCACGGTCGGCGGCGTCGTGGTCTCGAACGCGACGCTCCACAACGAGGATTACGTCCACGGCGTCGATGCCGACGGCCAGCCGATCCGCAGCGGCGTGGCGATCTGGACCGGCCAGACCCTGCGCGACGACGTCGACCTGTCGCAGGGCTCGGACGTGCGCGTCGGCGACACGGTGGTGGTCCTGCGCGCCGGCGACGTGATCCCGAAGGTCGCCGACGTGGTGCTGGAGCGCCGCCCGGCCGACGCCGTGCCCTATCGCTTCCCCGAGACCTGCCCGGCCTGCGGCAGCCACGCGGTGCGGGGCCTGAACCCGCGCACGGGCAAGCTCGACGCGGTGCGCCGCTGCACCGGCGGCCTGATCTGCCCGGCGCAGGGGCAGGAGCGGCTGAAGCACTTCGTCTCGCGCAACGCCTTCGACATCGAGGGCTTCGGCGAGACCTACATCGAGACCCTGTTCGAGGCCGGCCTGGTGCGCCAGCCCGCCGACCTGTTCCGGCTGGAGTTCGAGACCCTGAAGGAGGCGGTGGTCGCCCGGCGCCAGGCGCTCTCGGCTGAGCGGGCGCTCGCCGCCGGCAAGGAGGTCAAGAAGGCGGCCAAGAAGAAGGACGACGAGGACAAGGCGATCAAGAACCTGCTCGCCGGAGTCGAGGCGCGGCGAACGATCCCGCTCAACCGGTTCATCTTCGCGCTGGGCATCGAGCAGGTCGGCGAGGCTACCGCCAAGGCGCTCGCAAAGCACTTTTCCGACATGCCGGCGCTGATGGCGGGCGTGGCGGCCGCCGCCGCCTGCCAGCCCGGGCCGGACTGGATCGCGCTGGCGAGTCTCGACCGCGTCGGCGCCACCACCCGCGACCGGCTGCTGGCGGCCGCCGCCGAGGCGCCGGAGGCCGACCTTCTCGCCGGCGGCGCGGTGGCACGGCTCTCCGCCCCGCAGCGCGAATCCCTGGTCGAGGCCTACGGCGACTCTGCCGGCGTCCGTGCGGCGGTGGAGCGCGCCGCGTCCCAGGTGCCCGGCGACGCCTACCGGGCGCTCGCCGACGACGGCGAGATCGGCGCGGTCACCACCGCCTCGCTGATCCAGTTCTTCTCCGAGGAGCACAACGTCGCGGCGGTGGAGGCCCTGCTCGCCGAGGTCGCGACCGAGCGGGCGCCAGCGACGGCGCAAGGAGCGGCCTTCAGCGGCAAGACCGTGGTCTTCACCGGCACCCTGGAGAAGATGACCCGCAGCGAGGCCAAGGCGACGGCCGAGCGCCTGGGCGCCAAGGTCTCGGGCTCGGTCTCGGCCAAGACCGACCTCGTGGTGGCCGGGCCGGGCGCCGGCAGCAAGCTCAAGGACGCCGAGAAGCACGGCGTGACGGTGGTCTCGGAGGAGGAGTGGCTGGCGATGGTGGCGTCTGCCTGAAATTCGGCGCCTTCGCGGGGAAGAGCGCGGGGATGACCTTTCCCCGCACCCTCGCGATCGATTTCGAGACCGCCAACGAGCGCCGCGACAGCCCCTGCGCCGTCGGCCTCGCCTGGATCGAGGGCGGGCGGGTGGTGCGGCGCGAGTCGCGGCTGATCCGCCCGGCCGAGATGCGCTTCTCGCCCGGCAATATCCGGGTCCACGGCATCCGCCCGCGGGACGTCGCCGGTGCGCCGTCCTTTCCCGAGGCGATGGCGCCGTACCTCGCGGAGATCGCCGGCAGCCTGGTGCTCGCGCACAATGCCAGCTTCGACGTCGGGGTGCTCGCCGCCACGCTCCAGGCCTATGGCCTGCCCCAGCCGGCCTACGCCTCGCTCTGCACGGTGCAGCTCGCCCGCCGGCACTGGCCGGGGGAGGGCGGGCAGGGCCAGGGCACCTACCGGCTCTCGGCGCTGGCCGCCCGGATCGGCGTGACGTTTCGCCACCACGATGCCGGCGAGGACGCCTATGCCTGCGCGGAGATCGCGCTGGCGGTGATGCGGGAGGCCGGCGCGCCCGACATCGCGAGCCTCGCCAAGGGACACGGCCTCCTCCGCGAGCGGGCCGGGGAGGGCGCGCGCTCGCCCGAGGGAATCGCCGCCCGGGCCCTGCGCGGCGTGGCGCCGAGCCGCACCCGCGCGCCGCTCCTGCACTTCGTCGTGCGCGGCAGCACCGGCACGCCCTACGACGTGCGGCTGATCGAGGGCCGTGACGGCCCGCGCCTGCGCTGCTCCTGCGCCGGGGCGCGGTTCCGGCCGGATTGCCGACACGTCCGTGCGCTCGCAGCCGGCGAGATCGACGCGCTCCTGTCGGACAATCCGGGGGACGTGGCGGCGCTGGCGGGGTTGTTGCGGATGGGGTGAGCGGCACCGTCCCGGCCTCTCGCCACCCTCAGACACGACAAAGGCGGGCCCGCGCTCGCGCGCGGCCCGCCTCGTACGGTGACGGCGGTCTATGAAACCCGCGAAACCTCAGTGGGTCTCGCGAACGGCCACGGCATTCGGCGTCAGGCCGAAGCGCTCGGCGAGGTGCCAGCGCAGCTCGCGGGAGGAGTGGTAGCCGTAGCTCTTGTCGATCAGGTGGCTGACGTCGATCGGGCGTTTGCCGTCGCCGAAGCGGCTGATCTGGTCGACGTGGAAAGTCGTGCCGTCATTGAAGACGGACGGCGCGCCGTCGCGCCGGGTGAACTCGAACAACATGATGTCTTTTCTTCTATCGTTGCGGCGCTCCTCGTCGGAGCGACTGTGCGTGGCAGGCGGCCAGATGGCCGCCGGCGGAGCATCCCGTTGAGCCCGCGGGCCCGAAACACTCCAGTGCGGCCTGGGTTCCGTAACCTTAACGGGATTATCGTTAAGGCCACGTAAACCCGGGCCGACGGGTCGCCCTCAGGCGACCTGCAGGTTCACGGCCGACATCTTCGAGCTGTCGCGCCGATCGGCCTGCAGCTCGTAAGAGACCTTCTGGCCCTCGACGAGGCCGCGCAGGCCAGCCCGCTCCACCGCGGAGATGTGGACGAAGACGTCCTTGCCCCCATCATCCGGCTGGATGAAGCCGAAGCCCTTCTGGTCGTTGAACCACTTGACAGTACCAGTATTCACGCGGTCGTCCTCGTCTCGTTAGAAGTCGCAGCGAGCCACCCTCGGATCGAGAGCAGCGCGGCGCGACGGCGCCAATGTATCCGGGAAGGGGCGTGTTCGCAGGGTTCCTGAACCCATGGGCTTTGGAACCGTACGGGGCGTGATCGCCCGGGCCGCCCGCCCGTTGCCGCTGAGACCCATGTAGGAACCCAGTCTGGCCGGAACAAGGCAGGGGCCTCAAGATCTGCACGCGGAAGCGTGTGTCAGGGGTGGCTGCGCCCGCGCTGGTTGGGGTCGATGGCGCCCTCCGGCGTGGTGTCGTTCGCCACGTCGCCCTCGTCGGTGTTGGCCCCGGCAAGATCCTCCGGATCGCCGCCCGAGATCGTCATGCCCTTCGAGCTGCCGATGCCGGGATTGCCCTTCAGGTCGGCGTCGGTGGGCGTCGTGGTCTTCGGCTGCTTCGAGGTCATGCGGGGTCTCCTCACGTGAGCCCGCCTAACTGTTGAGGGCCTGCTCCAGTTCGCCCCGGGTCATGCGCGAGCGCCCCTTGATGTCGCGGCGCTTCGCCTCGTCGTAGAGCGCGGCGCGGGTCGCATGGGACCGCGTGTCGCGCTCCTTGGCCCGGGTGCGGCGGAAATTCGACCGGTTGTCGGCCGGGCTCTCCTGGTTCGAGGCGCCGGCCTCGCGGAGCGCGATGGCGATGGCCTGCCGGCGGTCGGTCACCGGCGCGCCGTCGTTGCGCTCCAGCTCGCCCTCCTTGAACTCGTGCATCACCCGGGCGATCGTGCCCTTCTGGGCCTCGGTGGTCCGGGTGCCGGTGGTCTTGGTGCTGGTCGTCTTGGTACTCTTGCGCGCGGCCATGATCGTCATCCGCTCGTGTCAGGGCGCTCGCGCGCCCGTTTGCCGAGGTATCAACGTCGCCGAGGCCGGGGCGTTTCGGGCCGTGCAGGCCGGGTGTGCGTGGAATTCCCTGTCGCCTCCGGGAGATTGCTCCCATATACGGGCGACATCGTATAGTGTCGGACGCTCCATGGCGGGTATCTCGGTTTCCCTCGAAGGTTCCAACATCCAGCTCTCGTTCCAGAAGGACGACCAGGCGACCGCGGTCATCATGGATGCCAGCGCGGCCCGTGCCCTCGTGCGCGCGGTGGGTCAGCTCCTGACGGTCATGCACGAGCCGGACGAGGGCGACGCCGACGACCTCGGCGACGAGGAGGCGGCGTTGCTGGACGTCACCTCGCCGGCGATCGAGGTCGGCACCGACGAGCAGGGCCAGGCGGTGGTGGCGCTCCAGGCCGGCGGGTTGCCGCCGTTCCAGCTCCGCCTCACCGACGAGGAGGCCCGCCACGTCGCCACCTCCCTCAACGAGATCCTGAACGCTCCGCGCGACGTGCGCAGCTCGCACGGCGGGCACTGAATGCGAGAAGGGCGCCCGGTCGGGGCGCCCTTCGGTTATCGTCAGATGCGAATGCCCGGGTTGGTCGGGCCGCCCGGCAGGTAGTCCGGCTCGGAGCCCGGCCCGGTCGGGTCGGTGATGCCCGGGTCGTTGACCGGGTAAGGCGAGCGCGGGCCGGTCGGGCCGGTATCGGGCAATTCGTCGGGCGCGACCGGGGGCGGCATGTCGCCGGGAATGCCGCCGCCGGGGGTCGGCTCGTGGCCGGGCAGGCCTGGATTGGCCATGGTCGTGCCTCCTCTGTGGGTGCGGGTATGAGGGTTTAAACCGCCCGGCGCGATGCAGTTCCGTCGCGGCAGGGTCCCGGAACCGGCCTGACCACGGGTCGTTGCCAGGGCATTCGAACCCCCGGCGACCACCCTTGGAGGACGACCCGATGCCCGACATCAATCAGGCCAAGATTCTCATCATGGCGACCGACGGCTTTGAGCAATCCGAGCTCGAAGTGCCGAAGGCCAAGCTCGGCGAGGCCGGCGCGCAGGTGACGGTGGCGGCGCCGAAGTCCCGCCAGGCGCCCGACAGCATCCGCGGCTGGGACGAGACCGACTGGGGCCGTCCGGTCAAGGTCGATGCCGATATCGAGAGCATCGATGCGTCCGCCTACGACGCCCTGGTGCTTCCCGGCGGCCAGATCAACCCGGACAAGCTGCGCCTGGAGCCGAAGGCGCTGGAGATTCTGCGCAGCTTCCTCGCGAGCGGCAAGGTCGTGGCCGCGATCTGCCACGCGCCCTGGCTGCTGGTCGAGGTCGGCGCCGCCAAGGGCCGCAAGATGACCTCGTTCGCCTCGATCAAGACCGACGTGATCAATGCGGGCGCCGAGTGGCACGACCTGCCTGTGGTCACCGACGAGGGCATCGTGACCAGCCGCAACCCGGGCGACCTCGACGCCTTCTCGGCGAAGATCATCGAGGAGATCCAGGAGGGCCGCCACGACCGCGCCGCGGCGTGACGGCTGGTCGGCGAGCCGGACGACAATGAAAAAGGCCCGTGCGGCACACGCCGCACGGGCCTTTTTCGCGAGGGGGGACCCGGGCGAACCCGGGCCGCTCGCCGTCGCGCCAGGATGCTACCCGATATTGCCCGCCCCGAAAGTGGTGTCGGCGAAGGTCGAACGCCCTTCCGTCGCGCCGTATTGCAGGTAGTGCTGCATCGGGTCGATCCGGGCCTGCGCCACGTCGCCGTAGGCCCCCAGATACGCCGTCGAGTCGAAGCCCTTCGACGGGTCGCGGCCCTCCGTCCAGCCGTACTGGTCGTAGTGCATCAGCGGGTCGATCCCCGCCGCCTTCACGTCGCCATAGGCCGCAAGGTAGCCCTTCGTGTCGAACACCGCGTTCGGGTTGCGCCCCTCCTTCCAGCCATAGGTCCGGTAGTGCTCGTAGGCGTAAGCCGCGGAGTCGCCACCCGCCGCAATGGCCGCGCGGGCAACGTCGGCGTTCGAGAGCAGGTAGTACTCGGCGTCGAAGCCCGGATGCACCGCGAGGTCGGCGGTCTTGCCGATGGCGGCGTAGATCGGCCGGCCCTCGTCCTGGCCGTATTCGAGGTAGTGCTTGAGCGGGTCGATGCCGGCGGCGCGCACGTCGGCGTTGCGGGCGAGATAGAGCTCGTTGTCGAAGGCGGCGGAGGGATCGCGGCCCTCCTTCCAGCCGGCCTGGTCGTACTGGTCGAGCGGGTTCTGACCGGAGGCGCGGACGGTCGGGTTGGCGGCGAGGTAGCCGGTGGTGGAGAACAGCGCGTTCGGGTCGCGGCCCTCCGTCCAGCCATACGTGGCGTAGTGGGTGTCGGCGTCCTGGCCGGCGGCGAGCACGTCCTTGTTGGTGGCAAGGTAGAACAGGTCGTCGACGAGGGGGGCGCCGTCGCCGGTCACCACCGTCGCGTCGGTGAAAAGATAGCGCTCGAAGCCGGTGACCCGGTCCTGGCCCTCCGGCCCGACGATCAGCGTGTAGGCGCCGTCGCGGGTGACGCTGGTGTCGGCGAGCCGCGAATTGAACACCAGCGTGTCGGTGCCGGTCGCGCCGGTGGGCGAACGGCCGCCGAGCAGAATGTCGTTGCCGGGCGAGTTGGTGATGGTGTCGTCGCCGGCGCCGCCGCTGATGATGTCGTCGAAGGCCGTGCCGGCCAGCGTGTCGTTGCCGCTCGTGCCGTTGCGGACGACGCCGCGGGCCAGCACCGTGTCGCTGCGTGCGGCGAGGTTCTGGATCCGGGTGTCGCCGGCCGGATTGGTGTCGGCGGTGCCGTAGGGCGTGGTGGCGTAGAAGGCGCGCAGGTACTCGGCCATCGCGTCCTGCTCGGTGCCTTGAGCCGCGAAGGTCGCCGAGTTCGGCAGCGAGGAACCCGGGGTGGCGGAGGCGAGCGCCACCTTGTTCTCGCCGTAGGCCGGGAACGGGTAATTGTCGCCGCCCAGACCTGGCGCCGTCGAGGTGCCGGTCGCCAGGAAGTCGAGGGTGACGGTGCGGATGCTGCGGTTCGGGTCGCCGACCAGCTGTCCGTTCTGGACCAGGGTATCGGTGATCCGGCCGTTCTCGTCGACGATCGCCGCGTTGAGGATGCGCTGGCCCTCGCGGGTGACGTTGCCGTTGGCGTCGAGAGTCTGGGCGGTCTTGGTGGCGTCGAAGGAGAAGCTGAGGCCCCCGATCTGCGGGAACTGGCCCGGGGTCGCGCCGGCGGCGGTGGCCGAGACCGCGTGCTCGAGGAGCCGCTTCATCTCCAGCGCCGAGACCGTGGTGACGGCGAGCGCGTTGTTGAAGCGCAGCGAGTTGGTGACGTCGAGCTGCGAGATGTCGCCCGATTGCTTACCAGCGGAGGGGTTGGCGGCGGGCGGCAGCTCGGCGGTGCCGCCGCCGGCGGTCGAGAACGAGCCGATCGAGTCGCGGAGGCCGCCGCCGTTCTTGATCGAGACCGCGACCTTCGGGTCGTACTGCTTGGCGTACCAGAGGTTGGCGTCGGCGGAGAGATCGCCGAGATTGGTCTCCTCGGTGCGGACCTCGCCCCGGCGGCCTTCCAGGTAGACGCTGGTGCGGCCGAGGATGTTGCCGTCCTGCTGGCGGATGATGTCGGCGACGCCGGCAGTCTCCTGGATGCCGTCGTTGTTGACGTCGAGGCCCTCGATCATCTCCTTGACCAGGTAGCCCTTGGTGCCGGGCGCGAAGGCCGCCTGGGTCGAGCCCCAGAGCTGCGCCACCGAGGTGTCGTCGACCGCGACCGCGCCGGAATTCTGCGGCGTGACCGAGTCGCGGATGACGTTGCCCTGGTCGTCGAAGGTGACGGTCAGGCGGCCGACATAGGAGTACTCGGAGGCCGTGTTCACCAGCGCCAGGGTCTGGCCCGAGGCGTTGGTGAAGAATTGCGGGTAGGCGCCGCCCGCGGTGTCGCCCGGCAGCAGGCGGTCGTTCGAGTCGGACAGGAGGGTGTGCGAGCCGCCGCCGATCAGCACGTCGACGTTGCGCAGGAGCGGGGCGAGGGCCTGCTCGTTGGCGAGCTGCTGCAGGTGGGTGCCGACGATGACCTTGTTGAGGCCGGGATTGGCCGCGAGCACCCGGTCGACCTCGGCATTGATCTGCTGGGCGAGCAGCGCGATCTCGTCGCGGCCGGTGAAGCCGTCGAGCGTCACGTTGCCGAGCGTGGTCAGCAGCGGCTCGAGCTGGGTCGTGGCGCCGATGAAGGCGATCTTCTCGCCGTTCTCGGTGATGATCGTCGACTTGGCGATCTTGTCGGCGCCGGTGCCGGTCTGGGTCGAGGTCGGGCCGGTCTGGGCGAAGGTGGCGGCGTCGCCGTCCTGGTGGACGAGGCCCGAGAGGGCCGATTCGCGTGAGAAGTTGAGGTTCGTCGACAGGTAGGGGAACTGGGCCCCGATCCAGGTATCGTCGGAAGCCCCCGGGCTCGAGCCGAGATTGGCGGCGATGATGTTGGCGACCTCGTTCGGGCCGGAATCGAACTCGTGGTTGCCGAACACCGCGGCCTGGACGCCGATGATGTTCTGGATCGTGATGTCGGCCCGGCCGGGCGAGGCGGTGAGGCGGCTATAGGCGTTGGCGCCCGACAGCCCGTAGAACTGGTTGTAGATGCCGTTATAGGTCGCGTTGAGCTGCGGATCGGCGCCGGCGATGAAGAACGGGCTCGGGATCCAGCCGTCCCCGGTCGAGAGGGTGATCGAGTTCGGGGTCGCGCCCTCGAGCTTGTCGACGATCGCCGCGAAGTTCGGCGCCCGCTGAGTCGCCAGGAGACCGGCCTCCCAATCGGAGGCGTGCAGGATCTGGAGCGTGTAGGTCATCGGGGCAGCCTGCTGGGTGGTGAAGTCGAGCTGGTCCTGCGCGAGGCCCGCGAAGGCGTTGCCGGCCGTGTCGGTGATCGCGCCCTTCGGCACGACGACGTCGTAGGCTTTGCCCGCCTTGAGGTCGGCGCTCGGGTTGATCGTTACGGTGTCACCCGAGACGGTGACCTGCGTGGTGTCGGTGACCGCGATGGTGCGGATGTCGCCCGCCCCGTCGGTGAGGGTGATCGAGCCGGTTCCGGTCTTCACCGCCTCGCTGAAGCGTAAGGTGATGGTGGCGCCGGGCGCGACGCCGGTGGCGTTGTCGCCGGGCGTGGCGGAGACCAGCGTCGGGGCGGTCTGGTCGAGCTTGAGCCCGACGAGGATCGGGTCGTGGTCGGATTCGCGCGCCGCGACCCGGCCGTCGAAGTACGAGGCCGGCCGGCCGAAATCGAGGTTGTAGTCGATCGCGTCCGCCTCGTCGGCGTTGACGTGCCACTCGGTCACGCCGGTGACCTGCCCATTCAGGCTGGTGTTGACGAAGGCGTGGTCGAGGGCGCCGTAGGCCCCGTCGAAGACGTAGGAATACGGGTTGGCGAGTCGGTCCTCGGCGAGGTTGGTGAAGCCCCCGGCCTTGATCGTGTCGAGGGCGTCCTCCTTGAGGTAGGCGTTGAAGTCGCCGAGCAGGATCGTGTCGGAATCCTGCGTGCCGGTCGGCTTCGTCGCTAACCACTCGGTCAGCGCCTTGGCGGCGAGCTCGCGCTGCTGCTGCCACGCGCCCTGGCCGTCGCCCTGGTCGGCATCGGCCCCGGTGCCGCTGCCGCTCTTCGACTTCAGGTGGTTGATGACTGCGGTGAAGTCTTCGCCCGTCGCAGTTTCCCGGAAGGTCACCGCCAGGGAGGCGCGGCTGGTGTTCACCCCGTTGAAGACGTGGCCGATCGTGCTCTGCTGCAGCAGCGTGGGATCGAAGCGCGCGACGTCGGCGTCGTCGAGCGTCTCGATCGTGGTGTCGAGCGCGACGCTGACCTTGGACGGCTTGTAGATGAAGCCGACCGCGATGGCGTCGCCGCCGAGGAACTGGCCGTTGGCGAGCTGGCTGCCTGGATTGATAGAGGCGTAGGTGCCGGCCCCGGCCCGGGCGTTGAGCTGGCCGACGAGGTATTCGAGCGCGTTGCCCGGGTTGCCCGGCTGGAACTGGTTCTCGAGTTCCGTGAGGCCGAGCACGTCGGCGCCCGTGCCGATCAGCGTGGTGACGAGCTTCTCGGTCTGGCGCGCCAGCTCCTCGCTGGTATTGGCCCCGCGGGGCTGCTGGCCGATCGCGGTGAGCGCGCTCGACGAGGCATTGAGTCTGGTGAAGTAGTTGAGGACGTTGAGGCTGCCGACCTTCAGCGTGCCCCCGACCGCGTCCGGCGTCGCGGGGCGCGGGTTGGCCTTGGTGAAGGTGTTCGAGCCGTCCTCGATCGACCGCACCCGGAAGGCGTTGGACGGGCCGTAGCCGAGGGTCCCGGTGAGCCCGGTCACGGTGTCGCCCATCCGCGGGGCGGTGGCGGTGGCGTAGGTCGGACCGAAGCCGTCGAGAGTCTCGATCGGCAGGTTCTGGGTGTTCAGCCCGTCGTCGTAGGTGATCGAGCGCGCCGCCGTCTGGGCGAGATAGGCCGCGTAGGCTTGCGAATTCGGCTCGAATTCGTTGGTGAAGGTCTCGGGCCGCCCGCCCGCCGCGAGGCGGATCTCGTTGAAGCGGTCGAGATTGAACTGCTCGGAGATCGTGAGCGTCTGGGGGAAGCGGACCAGCATCCCTTCGTAGCGCTCGAGATCCGGTTGCGCGGTGGTCCCGGTGCCGACGACACCTGCGGCCGGCAGGGTCACGTCGACGGCCAGCGCCTTCACCTCGGCCGCCGAGAGGGCGCTGGCCTGCACGACCTGGATGCCGGAGGCGGCGTTGACCGTGAGCTGCGTCTCGCCGTTGAACTCGGTGACCGTGCCGGTGACCCGGACCCGGTCGCCCTCGTTCACGTCGACGAGGCGGTTGCCGGTGCCCTCGTAGACGAACAGGCCCTCCGAGGTCAGCGGGTTCGAGTCCTGATCGGCCTTCTCCTCCTGGAGATAGAAGCCGCCGAGGTTGCGCTTGGCGTCCGCGTCGCCGTTCTGGAAGTCGCCGACCACGATCGCCTCGACCGTGACGGTCCGGCCGACGAGGGGGCTGGCACTGCCGCTGCCCTGCACCGCCGAGATCAGGGTGACGTCGTCGTTGAGGATGGTGCCGGTCGCGGTCGCGTTGCCGGCGGCCAATGCGGCGGTGATGCCGGCCTGGTTCGAGGAGGCGCTGCGCAGGGCCAGCGAGAAGGTCTCGTTCGGCTCCGGCGTGGCGTCGCCCTGCACGGTGACGCTGATCACCGCCGAGGCGGCGCCCGCCGGGATCGTGCCGGCGATGATGAGCGGCAGGGCGGGGCTGCCGGCGAAGTCGGCGGAATTCGCCGGGCTCGCGCCGATGCCGCCGAGTTCGGCGGTGAAGGCGACCGCGCCCAGCGTGCCGTTCGTGCGCTGCACCGTGAAGCTGAGGGTCGTGGTGCCGCTGTCGCCCTCCGGGCGGCTCACGGTGAGGGAATCGGCCGCGAAGAAGACCTCCTGCGTCGCGCCCTGCGGCAGCGCCGCGTAGAGGGTCGCGCCGCCATTCGCCACCTCGTTGGCCGAGACCACCAGGTTGGTGCCGGTCGGGTTGCGGTCGGCGGGGATGAAGGTCAGCACCTCCGGGCCGAGATCCGCGGCCGAGCCGGCCAGTGGGGGCACGTAGGAGACGTAATTCGCGTTCGCCGGATCGGTCACGTCGTAGACCAGGATGCCGCTCTGGCGCTCCAGGCCGACAAAGGCGTAGGTGCGCCCGTTGACCGTGCCGACCGTGATGCCCTCGGGCTCCGGCCCCTTGTTGTCGGAGCGGTCGTCGGGGGTGTTGGCGACGGTCTGGTCGTTGTTGAAGCGCTCGGGGGCGATCTGGGCGAAGATCTTCTCGAATTCGCCGCCTGTCTCGCGCACCTTGGTCAGCGTGCCGTCGGCGTTCTGGCGGAAGATCGAGATGCCGCGGCCGCCGAGCGTGGTGAGCCGGTCGATGACCCCATCGCCGTCGGTGTCGCCGGTGCGCAGCAGGACGTTGAGCCGGGCATAGGCCGCGTTGGACTTCAGCGCCTGCAACTCGGGCGTGAGCCGGCTGTTCGGCACCGCGCTCAGGCGCGCGACGTCGCTGGTGTCGTCGGCGCCGCCGATGACCCGCTGGTCGCCCTCGTTCGCCGTGACGAAGTAGGTCGCCCCACCCGTCGTGAACGACGCGATGCTGTCGGGCTGCAGCAGGCCATAGATCGGGGTGTTGGCCGGGGTGCTGGCGATCCGGATCGAGGCGGTGCCGTTCGGCCCGTCGCGGTCGGAGGCGTCGAACTCGTTGCCGGGCAGCGCGTGGTCGACCGCGCCCAGCGGCTGGATCGCGATCGGCGCCGTGCCGGGGTTGGCGAGGTCGATCACCGCGACGCCGTTCACCTCCTGCAGCGTGACGTAGGCGAAGCGGTTGTCGGGCGAGATCGCGATGTATTCGGGCTCGATATCGGCCGCGGCCGTGGTGCCGGGCGTGATCGCGAGCCCGCGGGCGCGCAACGTCGCCTCGGCGCCGTTCAGGCCCTCGAACCCGACCGTGGTGAGGACCGAGGCGCCCGCCGCCCCGCCCGAGACGTCGATGATCGAGATGCCGCCGACCGGGTTGCTGGCGGCGCTCGCCTGCTCGCCCTCGTTCGCGACGAGGAGGCGGGTGCCGTCGCGGTTGAACACCAGCTGGTCGGGCCCGACCCCGACGGTGAGCGAGCGCAGCAGCGTCCCGTCGGCGTTGAACAGCGCGACGCGGCCCGCCGCGTCCCCGGTCGCGTTGGCGTAGGCCACCGCGACGAGGCCGTTATGGACCGCGACCGAGTTCACCGCGCCGTATTGCTCGAGCCCCGACAAAAGGATCTCGCCGGATTTGCGCAAGCTGCCCGCGGCGTCGAGTGCGACGATCTCGATCCGGTTCTCGTTGGTGTTCTGGACGTAGAGCCGGCTGGTCGAGGAATCGTAGGCCACGACCTCGGCGTTCGGCGCCACTTGCGTCGCCGCATCGTTGGTGGTCGCGTAGGCCCCGAGGCGTACGAGCTGGAGCGCGTTGGTGGCGGTCGGCGGAGTCGTGGCAGTCGCCCCCGACAGGCCTTGGAGCGAGGGCGCGGCGTCGAAGATCATGGTGCCGTTGACAAGCGTGGTGGCCATGGGGTCCAGTGTCTCCGGGCGCGCGGGAAGAGCGGCGGCGCACGGACGAGCGCCAGCCTTCAGCGCGAAGCTGTTAGGGCTTGAAGAGTCAGGGCGCGCGGCGGCACTGGGCTCGCCCGCGATCGTTCGACGTGTCGGACCGAGTCGGGCGAGTCTGCCTTGTTACAGCATGTGTCGGACTGTGTTCGCTCTGTATGGGCGTTCTGCGACAGTCCTGTGAAAGTTGCCGAAGTCACCGGCAGTCCTGCTTCCGGGACCGTGGCAGCCAGGAGCCTTTGGATCGTTCCCCGGCAAAATATCGCCCCGGATCCAGCCCGTCACGACGTCGCCGCCACGAAAGAAACCCCGCCGTCGAGGCTTCGACGGCGGGGTGCGATCGTCAGATCGGTTGGTCGGTGAGGCCGGGATTGCCGCCTACTGCGTCCCGCCCTTCGCCTCCTTCTGGAACTCCTCGATCACGTCCTTGCCGACGCGCTTGGCCATGTCGGCGGTGACCGGCTCGAGCGCCGCCTTCCAGGCCGCCTTCTCGTCGGCATTGAGCGTGATGAAGGTGGTCTTGCCGGACTTCTTCATCTCCTCCAGCGCGTCGGCATTGTCCTTGTCGGCGACCTCGTTGGCGTAGGACGTGGCTTCCTTCATCGCCTTGTCGAGCTCGGTGCGGATCTCCGCCGGCAGGCCGTCCCAGAACTTCTTGTTGGTGATCACCGCGTAGCCGATATAGCCGTGATCGGACAGCGTGATGAACTTCTGCACCTCGTGGTGCTTCTGGGTGAACATGTTCGAGGGCGTGTTCTCCGAGCCGTCGACCACGCCGGTCTGCATGCCCTGGTAGACCTCCGAGAAGGCCATCACCTGCGGGATCGCGCCCAACGCCCGGAACTGCGCCTCCAGCACCTTCGAGGACTGGATCCGCATCTTCAGGCCGCGGAAATCCGCCGGCATCTTCAGCGGCTTGTTGGCGCTCATCACCTTGAAGCCGTTGTCCCAGTAGGCGAGCCCGGTGATGCCCTTCGATTGCAGCTTGTCGAACAGCCGCTTGCCAAGCGCCCCGTCGGTGACCCGGCGCAGGGCCGCCTTGTCGGGCAGGATGTAGGGCAGGTCGAAGACCTCGAACTCCTTGGCGCCGAGCGGCCCGAACTTCGCCAGAGAGGGCGCCAGCATCTGCACCGCGCCGAGCTGCAGCGCCTCGACCTCCTCCTTGTCCTTGAACAGCTGCGAGTTCGGGTAGACCTCCACCTTCACTTTGCCGTTCGTGTACTTTTCCGCCAGCTCCTTGAACCGGTCGGCGCCGCGGCCCTTCGGCGTGTCGGGCGCGACGACGTGGCTGAACTTGATCACGATCGGCGCCTGTTGCGCGAGCGCGGCGCCCGACAGGAGGAGCAGGGCGGTGCCTGCCGCGACGGCGCGACGGGTGAGCGCCCGGACGGGACGGGACGAATGCGGCATGGCGTTTCCTCGTTGTCGTTGTTTGTTCGGCGGTGAACCTGACAGTTCGATCCCGGCCCCGCAATGCGCCGATCGCCTAACCCGCCCCGGTCTCCGAAATGGCCTCCGCCTCCATGTGAACCGCCCCGCCGATCGCCGTCCAGCCGCGGAACTCGCCGCCCTCCGGCCGGCCGGCCACCGCGAAGCGGGATCCCGCGATCATCGGCGCGACGCCGCGGTAGCGGAAGCGGGCCGGCACGCGGCCGAGGCGGCTGGCGGTGAGGTTGAGGAGCAGGCTCGCCTGCATCGGCCCGTGCACGACGAGGCCGGCATAGCCCTCGACCTGCGTGGCGTAGGGATGGTCGTAGTGGAAGCGGTGGCCGTTGAAGGTCATCGCCGAGTAGCGGAACAGCAGCACGGAATTCGCCTCGACCGACCATGCCTGCGCGTCGTCGGTCGGCACCGGCTTCGGCGCCGGCGCGGCGTCGCCCGGCCGGCTGGCCTCGCGGTAGACGATGTCCTGCCGGTCGCGGATCGCCGGGCCCCGCTCGGTCAGGTACTCGTGCCGCACGGTGACGAAGCAGAGCGTGCCGGTGCGCCCGGTCTTGACTGCCACGTCCGAGACGGTCTCGCGCCGCACCACCCGGTCGCCGACGCGCAAGGGGGCCAGCGTCTCGACCTCGCCGCCCGCCCACATCCGCCGCGGCAGCGGCACCGGAGGCAGGAACCCGCCCTTCGCCGCGTGGCCGTCCGGCCCGAGCGCGTCGGCCGCCGGCGTCTCGGGGGCGAGGCACCAGTGAATGGCGAGCGGCGCCTCGCCCTCCGCCACCGGGGCGAGGTGGGGACCGAGCGTCGCCCGGTACTCGGCGACGAGGCGCGGCGTCACGTAATCCTCGACCTCCCGGGTGCGGCCGATCCAGCCGCGCAGGTGGTCGATGTCGATCTCGGGCATCGGGCGCTTCCCCTGTCCTGGCCCGCGCGGGAGCGGGCTTTGCGGTGATCCTATATCGGCCCGTCTTCGCGCCTGCACACCTGCCAGCTGGACCCGGCTTCGTCCCGGTGCTTAACTCACTGTCAACTAAAGACGAAGGTGGGAGACGTCACGTGGCTGCGCAGCACAGGTGCATCGCGATCGTCGGTCCGTTCCAGAGCGGCAAGACCGCCCTGCTCGAGGCCATCCTCCATCGCACCGGCGCGATCGATCGGCCCGGGCGCGCCGGCTCCCGGACGGGCGACACCTCGCCCGAGGCGCGGGCCCACGGCATGAGCGTGGAGCCGGCCTTCGCCACGACGCGCTTCCTCGGCGAGTCCTTCACCTTCGTCGATTGTCCCGGCTCAATCGAGTTCGCGCACGACCTGCGGGCGGTGCTGCCGGCATGCGACGCCGCGGTCGTGGTCTGCGAGGCCGACGAGCGCAAGCTGCCGGCTCTGGAGCTGACCCTGCGCGAGCTCGAGGCCGCCGGCATCCCGCGCCTCCTCTTCATCAACAAGGCCGAGACCGCGCCGGGCTCGCTGCGCGACGCGCTCGCCCTGCTGCAACCCACCTCGCGGGTGCCGCTGCTGATGCGCCAGATCCCTCTGATGGAGGGCGAGGCGGCGGTCGGCTTCATCGATCTCGCGCTGGAGCGCGCCTTCATCTGGCGCGAGCAGGCGCCGAGCGAGGTGGTGGCCCTGCCCGACGGCGAGCTGCCGCGGGAGAAGGCCGAGCGCTACACGATGCTGGAGCGGCTCGCCGACCACGACGACGCCCTGATGGAGGACCTGATCTCGGAGGTCGAGCCGCAGGCCGACCGGGTTTTCGCCGACCTCGCCCGCGAGCTGCGCGGAGGGCAAGCGGTGTCGGTGCTGTTCGGCTCGGCCGAGCACGGCCACGGCGTCACCCGCCTGCTCAAGGCGCTCCGGCACGAGGCTCCGGGGCTGCCCGAGACCCGCGCGCGCCTCGGGATCGACGGGGAGGGGGCGCCCCTCGTCCAGGTGATGAAGACGCTCCATACCGGCTTCGGCGGCAAGCTCTCGGTCGGCCGCGTGCTGCGCGGCGCGCTTCGTGAGGGCGACGCGGTGACGGGCTCCGTCGGCGGCTCCGCCCGGGTGGCGGGGCTGAGCCAGCTCGCGGGCGCCGCCGGCCACCGCGTGCCGGAGGCGCAGGCGGGGGAGGTCGTGGGTCTCGCCAAGCTCGAATCCATTGCCACCGTCGAGACCCTGGCGTCCGGCTCCGAGGCGCCGGACGCCCTGGTGAACCTGCCGGCGCCCGAGCCGGTCCACGCCGTGGCGCTCCGGGTGCGCGACCGCAAGGACGACGTGCGCCTCTCGGCGGCTTTGGCGAAGCTCGCCGACGAGGATCCGGCGCTGATCGTCGAGCACCGCGCCGAGCTCGGCGATCTGCGCCTGTCCGGCCAGGGCGAGATGCACCTGCGGGTCGCGGTGGAGCGGCTGGCCTCGCGCTTCGGCATCGGGGTCGAGACCGAGCGCGCCCAGATCGCCTATCGCGAGACGATCCGCGGCCCGGCCGAGGCGCGGGCGCGGCACAAGAAGCAGACCGGAGGCCACGGCCAGTTCGCCGATGTGGCTCTGGCGGTGCGGCCGCTGCCGCGAGGCGAGGGGTTCTCGTTCGAGGACGAGGTGGTGGGCGGCGCGGTGCCGCGCCAGTACATCGCCTCCGTCGAGGCCGGCGCCCGGGCCTTCACCACCAAGGGGCCGCTCGGCTTCCCCGTCGTCGACATCGCGGTGACGCTCAAGGACGGGGCGGCGCACGCGGTCGATTCCTCGGACGCGGCCTTCCAGGCGGCGACGCGGCTGGCGCTGGAGGACGCGCTCGCCAAGGCCGGCCCGGTGCTGCTCGAACCGATTCTCGCGGTGTCGATGGCGGTGCCGAGCGGCGCCACCGCGAAGGCGACCGGCCTCGTCACCGCCCGCCGCGGCCAGATCCTCGGCTTCGACGCGCGGCCCGGCTGGTCCGGCTGGGACGTGGTCGAGGCGTTGATCCCCGAATCCGAGATGACCGACCTCATCGTCGAGCTGCGCTCGGCCACGGCCGGTGTCGGCACCTTCACCACCCGCTTCGACCACCGGGCCGAGCTGACGGGGCGTGCGGCGGAGGCGGTGCTGGCGCGCCAGCCGGTGCGCAAGGCGGGGTAGACGGCAGGCCGCGTCGAATCTATTCGCCGCAGTAAAGCGAAAGCGCGGGATCCCCTCTCCCGTGTGGGAGAGGGGTGGGGGTGAGGGTGCTACGGTTCCGCAATGACCCTGAACCGTTGAGCAGCCAGCACCACGTTTTGAGCTCTACACTGAAGCGCGCCACCCTCACCCCTAACCCCTCTCCCACACGGGAGAGGGGAATCGCGCTCTTCTGGTTCAGGTCGTGAATTCAGGTCGCGAAAATCGAATCGTAGTCTTTCTCAGACCACGGTCTCCGGCGCGAGCGCACAGGCCGGTCCCCCCGCCAGCTCGACCTGCAGCGTCACGTGGGCGATGCCGAAGCGGCTCTTCAGGGCCGCGGCGCAGTCGTGCAGGAAGGCGTTGCCGGGATGGCCCTCCGGCATCACCAGGTGGGCGGTGAGCGCCGTCTCGGTGGTGCTCATCGGCCAGACGTGGAGATCGTGGACCTCCGCCACGCCCGGCCGCTCGGCGAGGCAGCGGCGCACCGCCGCCGGGTCGATGCCGGGCGGCACGGCGTTCAGCGACAGCACGACGCTGTCGCGCAGGAGCCCCCAGGTGCCGGCGACGATCACCGCCACGATGACGAGGCTGGTCAGCGGGTCGATCCAGGTCCAGCCGGTTCCCATGATGACGAGGCCCGCCACCACGACGCCGGCCGAGACCGCGGCGTCGGCCAGCATGTGCAGGTAGGCGCCGCGCACGTTGAGGTCGCCCTTGGCTCCCGAGGCGAACAGCCAGGCGGTGACGCCGTTCACCGCGATGCCGATCAGCGCCACGATCGTCACGGTGAGGCCCGGGACGGGCGCCGGCTCGCTGAACCGCTGCACCGCCTCCCAGGCGATGGCCCCGACCGCGACCAGCAGGAACACCGCGTTGAACAGGGCCGCCAGGATCGAGGACGAGCGCAGGCCGTAGGTGAACCGCGCCGTCGGCCGGCGCTGCCCGAGCGTCGCCGCCGCCCAGGCGACGACGAGGCCGAGCACGTCCGAGAGGTTGTGGCCGGCATCGGCCAGCAGCGCCACCGAATCGGTCAGGAACCCGTAGGCGCCCTCGATCAGCACGAAGCCGGTATTGAGCGCGATCCCGATCGCGAAGGCGCGGCCGAAATTCGCCGGGGCGTGGACGTGGCCCGGGCCATGATGATGGCCCGCGCTGTGACCGTGCCCGTGGTCATGGCCGTGATGGTCGTGACCGCCATGGTCGTGCGCGTGGTCGTGATGCTGGCCCATGCCCGCTCTCTGTCGCTCGCGCGGGCCCGTCTCCGGGCCCGCAACCTCACTCCGGCGCGGTAGCTTTAGGGCGGGGCCCACGCCAGGGCGAGCCCCGCTTGGACGCGGCGTCACCCGGCGGCGAGCCGCAACGCCGCCTCGGTCAGCGCTCCGTCCGGCCGGATCATCTGGTCGAGCACGGTGAAGTGGTCGTCGCCGGGGAGCGGCAGCAGGTCGCCGGGGAGCCCGGTCCCGGCCCAGGCGGCCTGGTAGACCTGCGATTGCCGGCACAGCTCCGGCAGCTCCCCCGCCCCGTAGGCCACGGTGAGGGGACCGGCCTTCACCGGCAGGTGGCGGATCGGCGAGAGGCCTGCGACCTCGCCCTCGGTGAGGTGGAGCGCGTCGTCGAGGGCGGTGCGCCGGATCGGCGCGAGGTCGAAGACGCCGCTCACCGCCAGCCCCGCATCGACCTCCGGGCAGGCCATGGCGAAAGCCGCGAGATGGCCGCCGGCCGACCAGCCCGAGACGACGAGGCGCGGCGGGCTCGCATGGGCCCGCAGGGCTGCCAGCGCCGCCGGGATCTCGGCGCAGAGCGCGGTCATCGTCGCCTCGGGGCAGAGGGTGTAGCCGATCATCGCCACGTCGAGGCCGCGGGCGAGGGGACCCTCGGCCAGCGCGGAGAAGCCGTGCTTGTCGTTGCGCTGCCAGTAGCCGCCATGGATGAAGGCGAGGAGCGGTGCCTGCGGCCGGCCGCAGCGGACGAGGTCGAAACGCTGCCGCGCGCCGTCGCCGTAGGCGACATCGAGCTCGCCCGGATGCGATTCGCGGAAGGCGGCGCTGCGCTCGCGCAGGGACGCCATGGAGGCGCTGCTGCCGGCGACCGCGCCGGAATTGTCGTAGGCCTTGCTGAGCGTCGCGCGGTCCATCCCGCGCCAGTCGCCACCCGTCATCGTCGTCCTCCCGGAAGGGCTTCGGAGCGTGCTCGACCGCCCAGAACGGCACGACGGGCTCTCCCTCATCCTACACGCGACCTCATCCTGAGGTGTCAGGCGATCAGAGATCGACTGACCTCGAAGGAGGCCTCCAGAGATCGCAGAGGTTACTGGAGGCCTCCTTCGAGGCTCCCTGCGGTCGCACCTCAGGATGAGGTCGCGGGTGGGAGAAGAGGGCCCATGTCGTTTCGGTGGAACGCGCTCGCGCCGACACGATAGACCGAAACGCGAAAGGGCGGCCCCGCGCCGCGCGCAGGGCCGCCCCCACCTTCAACCCCGGGGCCGAGACCCCGGAGCGTCACTGATCTGCGTCGCTTACTCGGCGGCCTGGAGGGCCGGGACCGGGGCGACCTCGTCGAGCGGCATCGGGTTGCCGTCGAGGGCGGCCTTCAGGCGGTCCATGTCGACCTCACCCTCCCAGCGGGCGACCACGATGCAGGCGACCGCGTTGCCGATGAAGTTGGTGAGCGCCCGGCACTCCGACATGAAGCGGTCGATGCCGAGGATCAGCGCCATGCCGACGACCGGCACGGAGGGGACCACCGCCAGGGTCGCCGCCAGGGTGATGAACCCTGAGCCGGTGACGCCCGCCGCGCCCTTCGAGGACAGCATCGCGACGAGGAGCAGCAGGGCCTGCTCGCCGTAGGAGAGGGGCGTGTCCGTCGCCTGGGCGATGAACAGGGCCGCCATGGTCATGTAGATGTTGGTGCCGTCGAGGTTGAACGAGTAGCCGGTCGGGACGACGAGGCCGACGACGGGCTTCGAGCAGCCGGCGCGCTCCATCTTCTCGAGCAGCGAGGGCAGGGCCGACTCGGAGGACGAGGTGCCCAGCACCAGCAGCAGCTCCTCCTTGATGTAGCGGACCAGCTTGACGATCGAGAAGCCGTTGTAGCGGGCGACGGCGCCGAGGACGCCAAAGATGAAGATCGCCGAGGTCAGGTAGAACGCGCCGACGAGGTAGGCGAGGTTGGCGAGCGAGGAGATGCCGTACTTGCCGATGGTGAAGGCCATCGCGCCGAAGGCACCGAGGGGGGCGACCTTCATGATGATGTGGACGACGCCGAAGACCGCCTCGGACAGGATCTTGATGAAGTCGAGCACCGGCTTGCCGCGGTCGCCCAGGAAGGCGAGGCCGAAGCCGAACAGGATCGAGAAGAACAGGACCTGCAGGATCTCACCGCTCGTGAACGCGCTCACCGCCGTATTCGGGATGATGTTCATCAGGAAGTCGGTGATCGACTGCGTCTTCGCCTTCTCGGCGTACATCGAGATCTGCTTGGGATCAAGCGACTTCGGGTCGATATGCATGCCTGCGCCCGGCTGGACGAGGTTCGCGATGATCAACCCGACGATGAGCGCCAGCGTCGAGAAGGTGAGGAAGTAGATCAGCGCCTTGCCGCCGACCCGGCCGACCTTCTCGAGGTTGGTCATGCCGGCGATGCCGGAGACCACGGTGAGGAAGATCACCGGGGCGATGATCATCTTGACGAGCTTGATGAAGGCGTCGCCGAGCGGCTTCATGTCGGCGCCGAGCTGCGGGTAGAAATGCCCGAGCGTGATGCCGATCGCGACGGCGACCAGGACCTGGAAATAGAGGGTCCTGTAGATCGGCTTGGGCTTCGGCGGCGCGTGGGGCGCGGTCAGCGGGGACGGGATCGTAGCCATCGGACGTTCTCCCTATATGGCTCGTTGCGGGTCGGCTTTTCGCGGTGGATCGCGGGGATGCTCTTGGTCTTGGCCTTCTGGCGTCTTGGCCTTCCAGCGTCTTGGGCTTTCGACGGGTGTCGACCTTTTCGCAGGCCTGCCGGTGCGCGGCGGGCCGCGGACGGACACACAATGGCAACCGGCGTGCCAGCCGGGAAAAATTCGAAATTTTTTGTTAAGTACAGACGAATAAAAGGTTTTTCAGAATGATGGAGGAAACGGCCCGGTGGAGCCTTCCGGCGCGCCGCAACGCGGGCCCGGATCCGGTGCGGAAATCCGCAACCGTCCGGAACCAAATCTGTTGGGCCCGACTCCACTGCATCCGGGCCCGTCTCCCCGCGGGGCGGCCGTGACCGGCTGGCGCGCGCTGCCGCGCTCCCCGGCGCTGCCGTGGCTCCTCGGCCTCGCGGCGGTGCTCGCCGCCTCGCTCTTCGCCGGCCGCTATGCCGAGCGGGCGGCGCTGATGGACCTGCGGCGCTCGGCCAACGCGACGCTGGCGCTCCACGTCGCCGCCTTCCGCACCGAGATGCAGAAGCAGGGCTCGCTGCCGCTGGCGCTGGCCAGCGACCCAGAGATCACCGCGGTGGTCGGGCCGGCGCCGGATCCGGCTCTGCTCGCCCGGGTCAACGACCGGCTGGCCGAGATCGCCCGGGCGTCGGGGGCGGCGGTGATCTACGTCATCCGCCAGGACGGGACCGCGGTGGCGGCGAGCAATGCCGGCGAGCCGGGCAGCTTCGTCGGGGCGTCCTACGCCTTCCGGCCCTATTTCCAGCAGGCGCAGAGCGAGGGGGCGGGCCGGCAATTCGCGCTCGGCACCGTCAGCGGCCGGCCCGGCCTCTATCTCAGCCGCCGGGTCGCCGGCCCTGGCGGACGGACCGGGGTGGTGGTCGTCAAGGTCGAGTTCGACGGCATCGAGGCCGCCTGGCGCGAGGGCAGCCGGAAGGGCGGGGAGACTGTGATGGTCACCGATCCCCGCGGCATCGTGCTGATGGCGAGCGAGCCGGCCTGGCGCTTCGGCGCCCTGCGGCCGGTGCCGGACGAGGAGCGCCTGTTGATCCGTGAGCGGCTCGAATTCGGCGATGCCGCCCTCAAGCCCCTGCCGCTCCATCCGGCGGCGGACGGGACCCTGGTGCGGGTCGGCAACGGGGCGGAGCCGGCGCGCCTGGCGCTTCCGCTCGATGCCCCGATCCCCGGCACGACCTGGCGGCTCCACACCCTGACCCGGATCGGCGTCGCGGTCGGGCGCGAGCGGGTCCAGGCCCAGGTCATCGCCGGGCTCGCGGTCGGCCTCGCGGCCCTGGGCCTCGCCGAGATCGCCGCCCGGCGCCGGCGCCTGCGGGCGAGCCTCGCCGAGGCGGCGGCGCGGCGCACCGAGCTGGAGGAGCGGGTGCGGGCGCGGACGCAGGCCCTCACCGAGGCCAACCGCCAGCTCAAGGCCGAGATCGCCGAGCGGCGGCTGGCGGAGGCCGAACGCCAGCGCCTCGGGCGCGAGCTCGCCCATGCGGGGCGCCTCGCCGCGCTCGGCCAGTTCGCCGCCAGCATGGCGCACGAGATCAACCAGCCGCTCGCGGCAATCCGCTCCTACGCCGACAATGCCGGCATCCTGATCCAGCGCGGGCGCCTGCCCGAAGCGACCGAGAATCTGTCCGCCGTCGGCCGCCTGACCGAGCGCATCGCCGGCCTGACCCGCCAGCTCAAAGGGTTCGCCCGCAAGGCCTCGGGCCGGCGCGATCCGGTGGCCCTGGCGGACGTCGTGCGGGCGAGCCTGGAGGTGGTGGAAGGGCGGCTTTCGGGCGTCGATCTCGCCCTCGCTCTGCCCGAGCCGTCGCCTTATGTCCCGGGGGAAGGGCCGCGGCTGGAGCAGGTCGTGGTCAACCTGGTGCAGAACGCCCTCGACGCGGTCGCGGGCGTCGACGAGCCACGCATCGCCGTGACGGTGCGGGTTTTGGGGGAGAGCCCGATGGGGGGAAGCGCGGTGCTGGAGGTGAGCGACAACGGCAGCGGTCTGCCGGACGGGGGCGCGCAGGTCTTCGACGCGTTCTTCACCACCAAGGCGAGCGGCCTCGGCCTCGGCCTCGCGATCTCCCGCGGGATCGTCGAGGATTCCGGCGGCACCCTCTCGGCCGGGGCGAGCCCTGAGGGCGGTGCGCTGTTCCGGGTCGAGTTGCCGCTCGCGCCCGCCGCCGCCCATGCCGTTCCGGGAGCCGCCGCGGCTCGGGGAGCCGCCGCATGAGCGCGCCGTCGCAACGCGTGGTCTTCGTCGACGACGAGGAGGAGGTGCGCCGGGCCAACGGCCAGAGCCTCGACCTCGCGGGTTTCGCCGTCGAGACCCATGCCGACGCCGAATCGGCGCTCAAGGCGATCCTCGCCGACCCGCCGGGCGTCGTCGTCACAGACGTGCGCCTGCCGGGGCTCGACGGGCTCGGACTGTTCTCCGCCCTCCAGGAGGCCGATCCCGAATTGCCGGTGATCCTGATCACCGGCCACGGCGACATCACCATGGCGGTGCGGGCGATGCGCGCCGGCGCCTACGACTTCCTCGCCAAGCCCTATCCGGCCGAGACCCTGGTCGCCTCGGTGCGTCGCGCCCTGGAGCGCCGCGCCCTGGTGCAGGAGAACCGGACCTTGCGCGCGCGCCTCGACGCCGCGGTGGCCGAGGATCCGGCCTTCCTCGGCGTCTCGCCCGCCATCACCCGCCTGCGCCAGTTCGTGCGCGAGGTGGCAGAGGCCGATGTCGACGTGCTGGTGCTCGGCGAGACGGGATCCGGCAAGGAGGTGGTGGCGAGCGCGCTCCACCGCTGGAGCCGGCGGGCCAAGGGCAACTTCGTGGCGATGAATTGCGGCGCGCTCCCCGACACGGTGGTGGAGAGCGAGCTGTTCGGCCACGAGGCCGGCGCCTTCACCGGCGCGCTCAAGAAGCGGGTCGGGCGCATCGCGCACGCCGACGGCGGCACGCTCTTCCTCGACGAGATCGAGAGCATGGCGCTCAACATCCAGGTCAAGCTCTTGCGCGTGCTGCAGGAGCGTGTGGTCGAGCCGCTCGGCACCAATGCGATCCAGCCCGTCGACATGCGGGTCGTCGCCGCCACCAAGATCGACCTCGGCCAGGCCGCCGCGCAGGGCACCTTCCGGGACGACCTCTACTACCGCCTGAACGTCGTCTCGGTGGCGATCCCGCCCTTGCGCGAGCGGCGCGAGGACGTGGCTTTGCTGTTCGAGCATTTCCTGCGCAAGGCCGCCGCCCGCTTCAACCGCGAGGCCCCGCCGGTGACGCCGTCGATCCGCGACCACCTGAGCCGGCACGACTGGCCCGGCAACGTGCGCGAGCTCGGCCACTTCGCTGAGCGCTGCGCGCTCGGCCTTAGCCCCACCGGCCCGGCCCAGGCCGAACCGGCGAAGGCGGCGACCTTGGCCGAGCAGATGGACCGCCACGAGCGCGGCCTGATCCGCGACGAATTGATCATGGCCGGCGGCGACGTGCGGGTGGCGGCGGAGGCGCTCGGCACCCCGCGAAAGACCCTCTACGACAAGATCGCCCGCCACGGGCTCGATCCGAACGACTACCGGTGAGGGATCAGCCCCGCCGCGGGTGCTCCTGGAAGAACCGCCACATCTCCCGGGCCGCGTCGGGGCCCTGCGGATCGGTGTAGCTGCCGGCCGGGTCGCCGCCGGACCAGGTGTGGCCGGAGCCGTGGATCACCCAGTGCTCGTAAGCCGGTCGGCCGGTCGCGTCGGCGTAAAGGCTCTTCTCGAAGGCGCGGCCGTTCGGGGAGCGCCCATCCTCGCGCCGGATGAGGCGGCCGCTGGTGGCGGCGATCAGCGCCGCGCCGTTCTTCGGGTTCACGGTGGCGTCCCGGTCGCCGTGGAACACGATGGTGGGGATCGGCGGCGCTTGCCCGGCGGCGCCGTCGCGCATCGCTGCCAGCGCTCCCGGCAGGTCGCGGGCGGCCAGCGCGCACAGGCCCGAATGCACCCCGAGCGCGGCAAAGAGGTCCGGATAGGCCGAGGCGACGTTGGCCGCCCCCGCGCCCCCGGCCGAGAGCCCGGCGATCGCGACCCGCCGGGGATCGACCGCGTAGGCCGCCATCACCGCGCGGGTAATCCCGGCGATCACCCCGGTCTCGCCGTGGTCGCGGGACTGGTCGGCAGGGCTGAACCAGTTCCAGCACCGGGCCTGGTTGGCGCGCCGCGTCTGCTCCGGATAGGCGACCAGGAAGGTCTCGGACTCGGCCAGCGCGTTCATGCCGGTGCCGGCGGCGAAATCCTCGGGCGACTGGGTGCAGCCGTGCAGCATCACCACCAGCGGCACCGGCCGGCCGCGATAGCCGCCCGGCACATAGAGCCGGTAGGCGCGCTGCCCCGGCGGGCCCGCATAGGTCTCGGACAGGAGGCGCCCGGGAGAGGGTGCGGCGGCGCCGGGGCGTGAGCCGCCACGAAATCGCGCCAGGCCGTCCCCGACCCGGCGCGCGAGGTCTCGCACGCCCTCGGGCAGGGCAGCAAAGGCGCCGGCGGGATCGCCCGCCCGCAGGCGGCGGAAGGCGTCCGCGAGGGTGTTCGGCCGCGTGTCGCGCATGACGCTCAAGGTCTCCGGCGGGGCGCCTCCTCGGATCGGGCGGGGCGCCGCGATTCGGCAGCGTGCCGCAGCGGCAAGCGGGCTTCAACGAGGACGGATCCTTCTCTTGCGGACGAGGCGTCGTTCCATCGTCGGCGGTCCATATAAACGCGAAAAGCCCGGCCTTTCGGCCGGGCTCCGCTCCGTCGAGGTGACGGATCGTGACGCTTAGAAAGCGTTGAACTTGTAGTTCAGGCCGGCGCGGACGACCGCGAACTCGGTCTCGCGACGGTACAGGGTGGACGGGCCGACCGACACCACGCCCGGCGAGAACACCGAGTACTGCGTGCCGTTGGCGGTCTGGGCGAACACGCCGTTGTTGCGGTTGCCCTGATCCAGCTTCACGTACAGGCCTTCGACCTTCAGCGTCACCGCCGACGAGCGGAAGAAGTTGAAGAACGAGTCGGTGGGCAGGGCGTACTCGACGCCGCCGCCGACGGTCCAGCCGGTCTGGAACTCGTCACGCGAGCTGTTGGTCAGGCCGAAATCGCGACCGCCGCCCGAGCCGTAGGCGAAACCGCCGGTGGCGTACACGAGGGTGCGATCCCAGGCGTAGCCGAGACGGCCGCGCACGGTGCCGAAGAAGTCCAGGCCCGAGATGCCGTTCGGGTTGAACACCAGGGTACCCGGGGCGACGCCGCCGCCGGCGACGGTCGCGAAGGCGTAGCGGTTGCGGTCACGGCCGAAGTCGACGTACTGGGCGTCGGCCTCGATACCGAAGACCACGCCCGAGCCCGGGGTGAACTGGTAGTTGTAGCCGATCTGGCCGCCGCCGACGAAGCCGTCGTTGCTGTTGCGGTTGCCGAAGGCGAGCACG
>NZ_JBEXZS010000269.1:0-4155 GCF_040593685.1 Methylobacterium sp. EM32
CCCCCATACCCCTCCCCACAAGGGGGAGGGGAGGCGCCTCATCTTCAAACCACCAGCCCATCTTCACTCTATTGTCTCGAAAGACCTGATCCCATGAAGGTGCTCCTCTGCGACGAGCCGGGCCGGCTGCGCGTGACCGAGCGGCCGGAGCCGGTCCCGGCCGAGGGCGAGGCGCTGGTGCGCATCCGCCGGGTCGGCATCTGCGGCACGGATTTCCACATCTACCAGGGCAAGCACCCGTTCCTGCAATATCCGCGGGTGATGGGCCACGAATTGTCCGGCACGATCGAGCGGGCGCCCGCCGGCAGCGGTCTCGAGGCGGGCCAGAACTGCTACATCGTCCCCTACCTGTCCTGCGGGCAGTGCGTCGCCTGCCGCAAGGGCGTGACCAATGCCTGCCAGAACATCAGCGTGCTCGGCGTCCATTGCGACGGCGGCATGGCGGAGCTGATCAGCGTCCCGGCGCAAAACGTCGTGCCGGTGGGCGACACGCCCCTCGACGACGCCGCGATGATCGAGTTCCTGGCGATCGGCGCCCACGGGGTGAAGCGCGGCGGCATCACGAAGGATGATCGCGTGCTGGTGGTCGGCTCGGGGCCGATCGGCATGTCGGCGGTGATCTTCGCCAAGGCCCGCGGCGCCCACGTCACCGTGATGGACCTGCGCGAGGACCGGCTCGCCTTCACGCGAGACGCGCTCGGCGCCGACGCGCTGCTCACCGCCAACGACGAGGCCGAGGCGAAGGCCGGGGCCGCCACCGCGGGCGACTTCTACGATTGCGTGATCGACTGCACCGGCAACCGCGCCGCGATGCAGCGCGGCTTCGGCTTCGTCGGCCATGGCGGGCGCTACGTGCTGGTGAGCGTGGTGCGCGACGACATCGTGTTCTCGGATCCCGAGTTCCACAAGCGCGAGACCACCCTGTTCGCCAGCCGCAACGCCCAACCCGACGACTTCGCCGAGGTGGTGCGCCAGATGCAGGCCGGCCGCGTGCCGACCCAGGCCCTGCGCACCCATCGCGGGGCGCTGGCGGACGGGCCGGAGCTCTTTCGCGATTGGCTGCGGCCGGAGGCGGGGGTGATCAAGGCGATTCTGGAACTGTAAACGCCGGGTTTCTCTTGTCGAACTGATACCCTCCGGGTCATTCCGGGGCCGCGCAGCGGAGCCCGGAATCCAGACACTCAGGTTATGCAGAAAGGAGCGGAACGCCGTTCGCCTTCTTCTGAGACCACAGCGACTCTGGATTCCGGGCTCCGCTGCGCGGCCCCGGAATGACGCGGAGAGTGAAACTACAGTGGGGTGAACGGAACAAGTTCTGGAAAGATCCGCGCCTTCAACCCAGGTGAAGGTGCCCGGAAACCCCTCCCGGCATACCGACGGGATGGACCCGCGCAGCCCACCCTCCGGAGACGGCCGCCTCTTCCCCGCGGACCCGCGCCTCTGGGCCGTGCTGGCCCTGGCGCTGGTCTTCCTCGCCCTCGCCGCCGTGTTCCTGGCGGCGCCGGCCCTCGGTGCGCTGATCTACGGCGTGCCGGAGCCGGACGGGGCCGGCCGCACCGCCCTGCGGGCGATCGGCGCCCGCGACGCCGCCCTCGCGCTCTACCTCGCGGGCTTGAGCCTGTTCTCGACCCGGCGCGCCGTGGCGATCGTGCTCGCCGCGAGCCTCGTCATCCCGGCCTGCGACCTCGCCCTCATCCTGTCGGCCGGGACGGCGGCGTGGTGGCAGGTGGCGTTGCACGGGGTGAGCGCCGGCGTGCTGGCGCTCACCGCCCTGTGGCTCTCAGTCCGCGGTCATGCGGCGTAATCCGGCTCCTCCCGGTCGAGCCGCCGGCGGATTGCCGCGAGGTGGAGGCGGGCCGATTCGGGGTCGCCCTCGCGCATCTGGCGGTAGGCGGCCTCGGCGATGGCGGGATCGACCGGCAGGACCGCCCGGCCGGTCGAGAGGGCGAGCACCTGCACCTCGGCGGCGCGCTCCAGGTAGTAGAGGTCGTCCCAGGCCTCCGCGATGGTCGGCCCGAGCACCATCACGCCGTGGTTCTTCATGAACACGATGTCGGCCTCGCCGACGCTGTCGGCGATGCGGTCGCCCTCGCGCTCGTCGAGGGCCAGCCCGTTGTAGTTCCGGTCGAAGGCGGTGCGGCCGTAGAACTTCAGCGCGGTCTGTCCGGCGAAGATCAGGGGATCGCCCTCGGTCATCGAGAGCGCGGTGGCGTAGGGCATGTGGGTGTGGAACGCCACCCGCGCCCGCGGGATGCGCTTGTGCAGGCGGGCGTGGATGTAGAAGGCGGTCGCCTCCGGCTGGCCCTCGCCCGACACGACGTTGCCGTGGAAGTCGCAGACCAGGAGCTTCGAGGCGGTGAGCTCCGCGAAGGCGTAGCCGTAGGGGTTGACGAGGAAGAGGTCGTCGTAGCCCGGCACCATCGCGGAGAAGTGGTTGCAGATGCCCTCCTCGAGTCCCTGGCGCGCCGCCATGCGGAAGCACGCCGCCAGGTCCTCCTTGGCCCGGCGCACCTCGGGCCCGGCGAGGTCAGGCTGGTTGAGGCCGTCAGGAATTCGTTCGCCGGCCGGCGCGCCCAGTGCGTGAGCCATGGTGTCGATGTCTCCTGACGTGTCGGCGGATCCTGGCAAAGGCCGGGCCGGCTTGTCCATGCCCGCCCGGGAATCAGCGGGCGGCGCGCAGGTGCTCCAGGAGCGCCGGGGTGGCGTAGCCGTCCGCCGGCAGACCGGCGGCGATCTGGTAGCGCCGCACCGCCTCGCGCAGTTTGGGCCCTGCGCGGCCGTCGAACGGGCCGTCGTAGAATGACTTCGCGGAGAGCCCGCGCTGGAGCGCGGTGAGCCCGGCCTGGTCGAGGCGCGGTCCGGTCGGCCAAGGGGCGGCGAGGGGAGGGCCTCCGGCGATCCGGTCGGAGAAGTGGCCGACGGCGAGCGCGTAGGAATCCGAGGTGTTGTAGGCGCGGATCGCCTCGAAATTGGCGGTGATCAGGAAGGCCGGCCCGCCGGCACCGCCGGGCAGAAAAAGGCTCGCCTCGCCGGCCGCCGGCAGGGCCGCGCCGTCGAGGGCCCGCACCCCGCGCCGGGCGAAATCCGCGAACGGGCCGCGGTAGCGCGCGAGTTCGAACGCCTCCGGCAGGGTGACGGCGACGCCCCAGGGCAGGTCGCGGCGCCAGCCCGCCTGCTTGAGGAAGCTCGCGATCGACGCGAGTGCGTCCGGAACTGAGGCCCAGATGTCGCGCCGTCCGTCGCCGTCGAAATCGACCGCGGACCGGAGATAGGCCGAGGGCAGGAACTGCGTCTGCCCCATGGCACCGGCCCAGGAGCCACGCATCCGGTCGGGCGCGACGTCGTGGTGCTCGAGGATCTCGAGCGCCGCGAGCAACTCGTCGCGGAACAGCTCGCCGCGGTGGCGCGCCTCGGCGAGGGTGGCGAGGGCCCGGATCACCGGCACCGTGCCGGCGCTGGCGCCGAAATCCGATTCGATGCCCCAGAAGGCCAGCAGCACCGGGCCAGGCACGCCATAGGCCGCCTCGATCGCCTGGAGTGTCCCGGCCCGGCGCGCGGCTTCCGCCCGTCCGCGAGCGATGCGGCCACTCGACACCGCGCCGGTCAGGTACTCCCAGACCGGGCGGCCGAACTCGCCCTGGCGGCGCAGGCGCGCCAGCACCGCCGGGTCTGGGGTCACGCCCCGGAACGCCGCGTCGAAGGTCGCGCGCGACACCTGTCGCGCTTGGGCCGCCGGCCACAGCTCCTCGACGAAGGCCCGGAAATCGCCCGCGCCGACGGGGGCGGCGAGGACCAGGACGGCGCCGAGGGCCAGGGCGGCGCGGAGGACGAAGCGGGTCTGGGGCATGGATTCAGATCGGTGGGCTCAGACCCGGTTGCGCCGGCCGAGAGCCTCCTCCCAGGCGAGCGCCTGGGTGACGATCTCGCGCAGGTCGTCGTGCTGCGGCACCCAGCCGAGCTCGGCCCGGATGCGGTCGGCCCCGGCGACGATCCGCGACGGGTCGCCGGCGCGACGCGGCGAGAGCTTGACCGGGAAATCGGCGCCGGAGACCGACTTCACCACGTCGATCACCTCCAGCACCGAGTAGCCGCGGCCGTAGCCGCAATTGAGCGTCAGGCTCGTCCCCCCGCCGCGCAGGTGGTTGAGCGCCACGA